>JBKDAC010000406.1:0-1982 GCA_046316515.1 Sandaracinobacter sp.
GAGATCGACCTCGCGAACGCGCGAGCGTACCTTCTCGTCGACCAGTCCCCACTGCCGGATCGCGGCCTCGAGCCTCGGGTCGAAGTCGCGTTCCTCCATCCAGAGGTCGATCAGCCGTTCGCTGCGCTCGCGCGGGGTTCCGGGTTTGGCCAGCCGATCGAGAAAGTTGCGCGCATTCGAGCTTTCCCAGTCGAGGAGCAACTGGTCGAGCAGGTCCTGGCGATTCCTGAAGCGCCAGTAGAAGCCGCCCCTCGTCACGCCCAGCCGAACCGCCAGGGGATTGATCTGCACGGCGGCCACGCCACCTTCAATCAGCATCTCGCGCGCTGCAGCGATCCAGTCCTTTTCGACCGGCGTGTCGCGGTCCGCGCGGTCTCTAGATTTGCCCTGCATATGGCGCCCGTCGGGCACGGGGCTCCCTATGTCAATCCGAAGCCTCGATAACCCCCTTCTCGCGCTTCATGATCTCCGCGACCTCGGCATTGTGGAAGGCGACATCGGCCTTCATCTTCTGGCGAATGTAATCGGCGGTCAGTGCGCCGCCTTCGGGCTTTCGAACAGGCCACTGGGTGAGGACAATTGTCTGATAGACTGCGGCATTCGGTCCGTCCGGTCTTACCTGATGGATGACGTGGACGGGCGTCGGGTTCTCCAGGACGATCATCAGGGTCAGTAACCGCGCCTCGTCATCGACCCCGCTGACCTTGATGGTGACCTCAGGTCGGCTGGCATTGTCCATGCGAACGCCCCGGACAGCCCCGAGCCAGGCAGTCGGGTCGTCCGTCACGCGGCTCACGTCGAAGCCCTGCTGGCGCATCCGTTCGCCGTCGACGTACAACCCCTTCACATGTCGCCACACGACATCGGCCGGCTTTGCCACGCGCATCTCATAGTGGTCCGAGAAGGGCGCAAGGACCATGCCGGCCGTCGCGGAAGCAGCTTCGGTCGTTGGCGCACCGTCCTCCGCCCTGAGGCTCGAAGCCCCGAACGCCAAGCTTAGTACCAGAAGCGCGGCTATCCTGATTTCCGGGGTGCTTCCCATCGGTCCCTCCCGTCTTTTCGCCCGCAACCGAATTCGATTGCGCGTCGACGTCATCGATTCAATACATTGGTGTATCGCAAGGTCAATGCGGCCTGGATAGCAGGCGCACGGCAAGGGTTTGGCGGAAGGAGGGGACCTCGCCATGAGGGCAAAGGCGTTCATCGCAGCGGTCGCTTTGGTCTGGTCCAGCTGGTTGGCGGCAGCCGCTCCTCCGGCCCCGGCGAATCCGGATGACGCAAGGCGCGCGGTCGCGCGGATTGCAGACGAAAGTTGGCAGTGGGTGCTGGCGACCGACAATGCCCTGCGCGATGCCGCCGGCCTTCCCTTTGCGGGCGTCAAGGACATAGACATCGCCGATGCCCGCAAGGATGCGGATTTCGCTTCGACTCACCTTGCGACCCTTCGGGCGATCGATCCGAAGTTGCTGGATTCGAACGACGAAATCACCCGCCAATTCCTGTTGAAGCTGCACGAGGACGTGGCCCAGGGCCCGGACAACTGGCTGTTCGATTTCGCGATCACACCCTACAGCGGCGTCCTGCCGCTGAACGGCCTTGTGGAATTCGCCTCGAAGCGCCCGCTGGCGACGCCGGCCCAGCGGGCGGATTATCTGCGCCTGCTTGCCGAGCTGGGCGATCGGATCGACCAGATGCATGCCAGAACCGTCGCGCAGCGCGAGGCCGGCATCTATCTGCCGAAGCCTGCGATTCCCTCGCTGCGTGCCACCTACCAGGCGCTCGCCGCCGGGCTCGATGCGCGCCTGGTGCCGGACGCGGGCCGCCTGGGGGGGCTTCAGGCAGATGAACGCGCGGCCTATGCTGCCGAGGTCGGGTCGATGGTCCAGGTGCGCCTTGCAACGCCGATCACGGCGATCGCGACGCTACTCGGCCCCGACTATGAAGCGAAGGCGCCCGCCGCGATCGGGCTCTCCCAATATCCC
>JBKDAC010000407.1:0-888 GCA_046316515.1 Sandaracinobacter sp.
GAATTTGACCATGTTTTCCTGCCCGGCTGGGAGGAAGGGTTGTTTCCCAGCCAGCGGGCGCTGGACGAGAATGGGGCGGCTGCGCTGGAGGAGGAGCGGCGGCTGGCCTATGTGGGGATCACCCGGGCGCGGCGGCGGGCGACCATCCTGAATGCGCAGAACCGGCGTGTCTATGGCCAGTGGACCAGTGCTATTCCGAGCCGGTTCCTGGGCGAACTGCCGCCGGAGCATGTGACGGTGGAGACGACGCTGAGCGGCGGGGCGAGCCTGTGGCGGGCGGCGGTGAACAGCCAAGACCCCTTTGCCCATCTGGAGCGGGGTGCGGGTCGCGGGCCGGGCTGGGAGCGGGCGGCGGCCAGTGGCGGGCTCAATCGGGCGACGGCTGCGGGTTCCAATGTGGGCCGCGAATTCCGGGCGCGGCCTGGGGCTGTCATCAACGCGCGGCCGTTGAGCAGCACTGTGGGGGGCGCGCCGAGGGACGATATCGGGGTTGGGGCGCGGGTATTTCATGCGAAGTTCGGGATGGGGACGGTGAAGGGGCAGGACGGGAACAAGCTGGAGATCGATTTCGACCAGGCGGGGGTGAAGATGGTGCTGGACAGTTTCGTAAGCGCCAGTTGTTAGTGCGCAGCGCTAATCCACTGAGTCGCTGAAGAAACGGACGGTGTCCCCCGTCAGCACCAATGGCACAGATTTGAGGTTGTGATTTGAGGAGGGTTGGGGCTTCGTCGTAGTGACGAAGCAACTAAGATGAAGCCCCAACCCTCCTTGAAAAAATCGCCAGCGAAGGCCCCGGCTGAGCGGGTGGTAAAAGACATCCGGCGGCAGACGCGTCGGCACTTCTCGGCTGAGGACAAGATCCGCATCGTGCTGGATGGCTTGCGCGGT
>JBKDAC010000408.1:0-942 GCA_046316515.1 Sandaracinobacter sp.
GACACGCTCGATCAATTCGAAAGTCTTATTCGCAAGGCCCCCTAAATCAGAAAATGTTGCGCCGGCCTGTCGCGGCTCATATAGATCAGTCATATCGCTAACTCAAGTATATAATTGCCGATTTGAGAAACTGATTCGCCATATGGGTTTCTAGCCTGACCGTTGCGGATCAACTCATCAATGCAACGAGACGTCCGTTCCACAATAACTGGCGGAAGAGGTGGGATTCGAACCCACGGACAGCTTGCACCGTCGCTAGTTTTCAAGACTAGTTCCTTAAACCACTCGGACACTCTTCCATACCGATTCCGGGCTGGCAGCTTACGGTCGGCTTATGGGCGGATTTCACCCTTGCCGCGCATTTCCACTAACCCGTTGTAATGACACTCCTATTCACTCGCTCCGCTGACAAGCTCCGGTAGCTTTCAAGACCGCTGCCTTAAACCAGTCGGCCGCCTGTCCGTGCGGCTGCCCCTATCGTGCGGAAATGCATTTGTCGCCACCCTTTGTGCGACGTCGCGATCGGGCCTCATTGCTCCAGGCGCAGCTTGCCCAGCTGGGTTCCGATTTCGCGGAAGGCACATCTGAGGTTATTGGCCGTCGGGGCGTGAACAGTCGCCAGGCCCGGACGCGCACTGCCGATAGAGGCTGCAAATTTCGGTGACAGTGCAATAAATTGACTCTTTGGCTTGGAGCGGGAGTTTCGGGGACACTATGTAAATTAGACGCCCGCGATGTTCCGTGTCACGATGCGCCATGGCTTGCCTGTCCCGCGTCGTACGCCCCGGCGTCCCGCACCATGTCACCCAGCGTGGCAATCGGTGCCTGATGGACAACCATGTCCGCCTGATCCTGCGTCCGCGCACCACAGACGGGTTGCACGCCGGCCTCGCCGAAGCACACCCCCCGGAATTCCGGCGCAAGGAAAAACAGCGGGACCAT
>JBKDAC010000409.1:0-5942 GCA_046316515.1 Sandaracinobacter sp.
CTGTTCTGGCCCCGGGACTATTCCTGGACGTAGATGTCGACGCGCCGGGCATAGGCGAGCGTATCGACATAGTCCGTCGTGTCGATCGGCTTGATGAGGATGATCCGGTCTGCGGGAAGGCCGAGGCCCGCGAGTGCTGCGGCCACGGCCTGTGCGCGGTTCTTGGACAGTTCCGCGTTGAAGGCGGCGTTGCCGCGCGGATCATTGTAGCCCGAGACGCCGAGGCGGGCGGTCGGGTTCGCATCGAGATAGGCCTTCAGCGGGCCCACCTCGTTCGGGAGGTCGGGGGTGACGTCGGACTTCGCGGTGTCGAAATAGACCGAGAGCTTCGGCTTGCCCATTTCCTCGACAGCGACGAGACCGGCACCTTCAGGAATGGCCGGCGCTGGTGCGGCTGCGGGCGCATAGGGTGCGGCTGGTGCCGGCGTCACCGTGGGCGCGTTGATGCGCTGCCCGATGGAGGTGCCGATGAAGCCGGCGCCGATCAGGATCGTGGCGATCACGCCTGCCGCGATAAAGCCGGTGCGCACGATGCTGCCATCGTCCTTCAGCGGCCTGGCGACTGGAATCGCGGTCGGCTCGGGCGCCGACATCACGGGTTGCGGCGCGGCGGCAACGGGTTCGGCGACAGCGGCGGTTGCGGCAGCGACTGCGCCGAACAGGCCGAGCTTTCCGAACATCTCGGCGAGCAGGTAATAGACGGTCACGCGGTTGCGGGTGGTGTCTTCCTTCATGCGCTCGCCGACGGCGGCGATCGCAACGTCAAGCTCGTTGTCGCTGTTGGTGAGGCCCAGCTTCTTCTTGCAGTAGTTTTCGCGGACGCGGTCGGTCTCGGTCTTGTCGGTGAAGGAGACCAGCGAGGAATCGCGCTTCTGCAGGGCGATGCCGCAATAGCGCACGATCGCGGCAATCACGCCGTCGTCGGCATTCGGCACATATTTCTTGACGTCTGCTGCCCAGTCTTCGGCCATGGCTCTTCCCCTCTGGTTCCACTCCCCGCGGCCCGACGAACGGTCGGGCGCCGTTGGACGGAGGAAGGCTAACCGGTGCGTTAAGCAAGGTAAAGCGCAGAAAAGGCGGCTTCCGGGTCAGGAACCCTGCACGGCAGGCCTCAGTCTGCGGGGTTGGTGGCGGGCCTCTTCAGGCGGCGAGGGGATGGGGGATCAGCCCGCCAGCCCCTCCGCAAGGAAGCGGGTTGCGAGGGCTGCGTGGACGGCCGCGCCTCTGGCCATGACGGCTTCGTCCAGCACCATGCGGTTGGAGTGGAGGGCGCAACAGCTGCGCCAGTCGGCGCCTTCGTGGGAGGCGCCCAGGAAGAACATGGCGCCGGGCACCTTTTCCAGGACATAGGCGAAATCCTCGGCCCCCATGATCGGGCTGCCGAGCGTGACCCACGCATCCTCGCCCAGCAGCGCCTTCACCGTGCGTTCCCCGAAGGCGACGGCGTCGGCATTGCAGACGGTGACCGGGAAGCCCTGGGTGAATTCGACGCTGGCGGTGGCGCCATGGGCTGCCGCGATATTCTCGGCCAGGCGGCGGAGGTTCTGCTGGATCCCGGTGCGGTTGCGCGGGGAGAGGGTGCGGATGGTGCCATAGAGCATGGCGGTTTCGGGGATGACATTGTCGGTGCTGCCGGCCTGGATCTGGCCGATGGTGACGACGGCCGGGTCGGCGATGGAAACGGTGCGGGTGATGAGGCTCTGGATGCCGAGCACGATCGCGCAGGCGATGGGGACGGGATCGATCGCGTCGTGCGGCATGGAGGCGTGGCCGCCGGCGCCCTTCACGATCACGCGGATCTTGTCGGTGCTGGCGAGCAGGGGGCCCGCGCGGCCCGAGACCAGGCCATGCGGGGCGTTGGGCATGACATGCAGCGCGAAGGCGGCATCCGGCAGGGGATCGAGGAGGCCGTCCTCGATCATGAAACGGGCGCCGTGATGGCCCTCCTCGCCGGGCTGGAACATGAACTGGACGGTGCCGGCGAGCTGGTCGCGGCGGGCGCAGAGAATGCGGGCGGCCCCCACCAGCATGGCGACATGGCTGTCGTGGCCGCAGGCGTGCATGGCGCCGGGCGTGGTGGAGGCGAAGGGGAGGCCGGTGTCTTCCTGCATGGGGAGCGCATCGGAATCGCCGCGCAGCAGCACGGTTCGGCCGTTCCGCCCTCCCGGGCGCACATCGCTGGAAAGACCGCCACCCCGGAGTGTTGCGACGAGGCCGGTGGTGGAGGGCCCTTCGCGCCAGTCGAGCGGCAGGCCGGCAAGGCTCTCGCGGATGCGGGCGGCGGTCTTCGGGTTGTGGAGGCCGAGTTCGGGCTCCTGGTGGATGGCGCGACGCAGCGTGACGAGATCGGGCAGCAGGGCCTCGGCATCGGCGAGAAGGGTGGTCATCCGGTGTCTCCAGTCGCGAATCTGCCGGCAGGCTAGGGCAGTCGGCGCGGCGGTTCCAGCCACCAGTCCTGCCGCCAGCCTGCGACCGAAGCGACCGGGTCGCCGGCGGCATCGCGGGCGGGTTCGAAGCGGAAGCGCTGTTCGATAAGGCGGCAGGTCGTTCGGTCCAGCGATGCGTTCCCTGACGAGCGCACCACCACGCAGCCCGAGACACGGCCATCGGGTCCTACATCGAAATGGGCGGTGACGCTGCCGGTGGCGCCCGCACGGCTGGCGTCGCCCGGGTAATCGCGCCGATCGATCCGGCCGGAGTTCCAGCGCGGGCGGGTGGCGCCGCCGACGCCCATGCCCGTGTCGCCGGAACCCGCGCCGAAACCGGCGCCGCCCGCGCCCGTGCCGGCGCCGGCCGCAGCCGCGCCGGATTCGGTTGCGGTGCCGGTGGAGGGGGCGGGTGCGATCGGTGTTGGCGCAGATGCGATGGCCGGCGTGGGGGCGGCCACCGGGCGTGGCCGCTTGCGCGGCGCCGGGGGCGCGGCCCGTGCGGCGGGTTCGGGCGGGGCGGGCGTCTCTGCCGCTGGCGCCGGAGGTGGGGGTGCCGGGATGTTGACGAGGATCAGGCTTTCGGGCGGTTGCGGCGCGGGCAGCAGCATGGGGCGCAGCAGCAGGGTAATGAAGGCCGCATGCAGGCCAAGCACCAGGGCGCCCGCGATGAGGCGCTGGAGGCGGGGGTGACGGGGCGTGCCGGATCGGGTGGCCATCGCCTGCGCTTATATACCGAAAATCGCGGCGTGGAGCCTACTGGCCAGCCCCGCCTGCGGTTAGGTGATCTGCCCGGCGCGCCCGCTCATGCGCTGCCATCCCTCCCTTCGCCGGCATCTGCGCACCTGCCCCACAGCTTTAGCAGGGCGTTGCGGAACTTTCTTTCCGTGCGGGCAAGGACGGGTCTATGCCGCTGGGGCTGAACCCACCCTTTGTGCAGATTGATCCTGTGACCGACACGCTGACCCACCTCGAGCGGCTGGAAGCCGAGAGCATCCATATCTTCCGCGAGGTGGTGGCCGAGGTGGAACGGCCGGTGATGCTCTATTCGGTCGGCAAGGACAGCTCGGTGATGCTGCACCTGGCGCGCAAGGCCTTCTATCCTTCGCCGCTGCCGTTCCCGATGCTGCATGTGGCGAGCGGATGGGACTTCCAGGACCTGATCGCGCACCGCGACCGGACGGTGCGCGACTATGGGCTGGAGCTGATCGTGGCGCAGAACGCGGAGGCCGAGGCCCAGGGGATCAACCCGTTCGATACCGGCAGCGCGCTCTATTCCCAGGCCCAGCTGACCGATCCGCTGAAGCGCGCGCTGGATGCCCATGGCTTCGATGCGGCCTTTGGCGGCGGGCGGCGCGACGAGGAGAAGGCGCGCGCGAAGGAGCGCGTCTTCTCGTTTCGCAATGCCGCGCACCGCTGGGATCCCAAGAACCAGCGTCCCGAGCTGTGGAACCTCTACAATGCGCACAAGGCCAAGGGCGAGAGCATCCGGGTCTTCCCGATCAGCAACTGGACCGAGCTTGAAATCTGGCAATATATCGCGCTCGAGAAGATCGACATCGTGCCGCTGTATTTCTCGAGGCCGCGACCGACGGTGGAGCGGGACGGGCTGATCCTGGTGGTCGACGACGAGCGGTTCCGGCTGGAGCCCGGAGAAGAGCCGACCCTTCGCCCGGTCCGCTTCCGTACGCTGGGTTGCTATCCCCTGACCGGTGCGACCGAAAGCGAAGCGACGACCACGAGCCGGATCATTCAGGAAATGCTGCTGGCCACAACGTCCGAACGGCAGGGCCGTGCCATCGACAAGGGGCAGGCCGCGTCGATGGAAGACAAGAAGCAGCAGGGATATTTCTGATGGACAGCCCTGCCGCGCACCCCGTGTTTCAGGCCGACGCCCTGATCGCCGAGAATATCGACGCCTATCTGCACCGGCATCAGCACAAGAGCCTGCTGCGTTTCATCACCTGCGGGTCGGTGGACGACGGAAAGTCCACCCTGATCGGGCGGCTGCTGTATGACAGCCGGATGATTTTCGAGGACCAGCTGGCTGCGCTGGAAAGCGACAGCCGGCGCCACGGGACGCAAGGGCAGGAGATCGATTTCGCGCTGCTGGTGGACGGTCTGGCGGCCGAGCGCGAGCAGGGCATCACCATCGACGTCGCCTATCGCTTCTTCACGACCGAGCGGCGCAAGTTCATCGTCGCCGACACGCCGGGCCACGAGCAGTATACCCGCAACATGGTGACGGGCGCGTCGACTGCCGACCTTGCCGTGATCCTGATCGACGCGCGCAAGGGGGTGCTGACGCAGACGCGGCGGCACAGCTACCTCGCCCATCTGCTGGGCATCCGGCATCTGGTGCTGGCGGTGAACAAGATGGACCTGGTGGGATATGACAGTGGCGTCTTCGACCGGATCGTCGCCGACTATGCGGCCTTTGCCGAGAGTATCGGGATCACGGCCTTCACCGCCATTCCGATCTCGGGCTTCAAGGGGGACAATATCACCACCGCGCCGTCGGCGAACACGCCCTGGTATCAGGGCCCCAGCCTGATCCACCACCTGGAAACGGTGGAGGTGGATGGGACCGCCGAACAGGCGCGGCCGTTCCGGATGCCGGTGCAGTGGGTGAACCGCCCCGATCTCGACTTTCGCGGCTTTGCCGGCCTGATTGCCGCTGGCGTGGTGCGGGTGGGGGATGCCGTGCGGGTGCTGCCGTCGGGGCGGACCAGCCGGGTGAAGCGGATCGTCACCCTGGATGGCGACCTGGAGGCAGCAGTCGCCGGCCAATCGGTGACGCTGGTGCTGGCCGACGAGATCGACTGTTCGCGCGGCGACGTGATCGCGGCGGCCGATGCGCCGCCGGAAGTGTCGGACCAGTTCGAGGCGACGCTGGTCTGGATGGCCGAGGCCGAGCTGGTGCCCGGTCGGGCCTATGTGCTGAAGCTGGGAACGCAGACTGTTTCTGTCACCATCCAGGCGCCGAAATATCAGGTGAACGTGAACAGCATGGCGCATCTGGCGGCCAAGACGCTGGAGCTGAACGCGATCGGCGTCGTGCAGCTGTCGACCGACCGGCGGATCGTGTTCGAGCCCTATGCCGACAGCAAGGCGCTGGGCGGGTTCATCCTGATAGACCGGATGACCAATGCGACGGTGGCAGCCGGAATGCTGCACTTTGCCCTGCGCCGGGCGCAGAATGTGCACTGGCAGGCGACCGACATCGGCCGGGATCATCATGCCGCGCTGAAAAACCAGAAGCCGGCGGTGATCTGGCTGACCGGCCTGTCCGGCGCGGGCAAATCCACCATCGCCAACCAGGTGGAAAAGCGGCTGGCGCGGATGAACCGCCACACCTTTCTGCTGGACGGGGACAATGTGCGCCACGGCCTGAACAAGGACCTGGGCTTCACCGAGGCTGACCGGATCGAGAATATCCGCCGCGTGGGCGAAGTCGCGCGGCTGATGACCGATGCCGGGCTGATTGTGATCACGGCCTTCATCTCGCCCTTCCGG
>JBKDAC010000410.1:0-682 GCA_046316515.1 Sandaracinobacter sp.
TCTCCCCCCTTTTTGCGTTCGACGAGACGTCGGGCGCCGTGCTGGCCATCCTGAATGCCAGCCTCACCAACGTCCCCGCGATCGAGGCCCTGGCGGCCGCCGCCGGTGTTGAGTGGGCCGCGAATTCCAAGGGCGCGGCCGGCGCCGATCTCTCAACCGACCCACAGGAGACTGACCAGATGCTTCTTGCGAAGATCGCAGCCGCGCTCGGCCTGGCCGACAGCGCGACCGAGGAGGAGGTGATGCAATCGATCGCCGCCCTCAAGGACAGCAGTGCCGGCATGGCCTCGGCCAGTGCGTTGCTTGAGCGCGCGAATTCCGAGCGCGCGGCCGTTGCGGCCGCCGCCGCCCAGCTGGGCCTGCCCGCAACCGCCACTGTCGTCGAGATTGCGGCGGCTGCGGTGGCTGTGAAGCCCGACCCGGCGAAGTTCGTGCCGATCGAGGCAATGCCCGACCTGCAGACGCGCCTGGCTGCGCTGGAGGGTGACAAGGTCGCAGCCGTCGTTGCCGCCGCCATGGAGGCCGGGAAGGTCTCTCCCGGCCAGAAGGACTGGGCGATCAGCTATGCCTCCAAGGATCTGGCCGCATTCGAGGCCTATCTGAAGACGGCTCCCGTGATCGTCGCCCCCGGCGCCCAGCTGGCCGCTGCAGCCGCCCAGCCTGGCGGCGATGGCCTCACCGA
>JBKDAC010000411.1:0-8644 GCA_046316515.1 Sandaracinobacter sp.
CTGCTACATAGGGCTTTTCCAGCGTGTCCGACAGCAGGTTCGAGGCGACGCCGACCGCGCGGCTGGCGTCGAGGACATGGATGGTGGGACCTGAATAGGCCGGCGCGATCCTGAGAGCGGTGTGGACGCGCGAGGTGGTGGCCCCGCCGATCAGGAGCGGCATGGTGAAGCCCGACCGTTCCATCTCGGTCGCGACTGTCACCATCTCGTCGAGCGAGGGGGTGATGAGGCCCGACAGGCCGATCATGTCGACCTTCTGGTCTCGCGCGGTGTCCAGGATCTTCGTCCAGGGCACCATGACGCCGAGGTCGATGACCTCGAAATTGTTGCACTGCAAGACGACGCCGACGATGTTCTTGCCGATGTCGTGAACGTCGCCCTTCACGGTTGCCATCAGGATGCGGGCCTTGGGCTGGGCGCCCTCGTCCTTCTCCGCCTCGATAAAGGGGATGAGGTGGGCGACCGCCTTCTTCATGACACGGGCCGACTTCACCACCTGGGGCAGGAACATCTTGCCGGTGGCAAACAGGTCGCCGACGACGTTCATGCCGTCCATCAACGGGCCTTCGATCACCGAGATGGGGCGGTCGGCGGCCAGGCGCGCTTCTTCGGTGTCGGCCACCACATGGGCGTCGATTCCGTTTACGAGGGCATGTTCGAGGCGCTTGCTGACGGGCCAGGACCGCCATTCCTCTGTCTGCTTTTCAGCGACTTGCCCGCTGTTACTGAAACGGGATGACAGCGTGATGAGGCGGTCCGTCGAATCCGGGCGGCGGGCAAGGATCACATCCTCGCAAGCCTCGCGCAGCTCGGGATCCAACAGGTCATAGACGTCGAGTTGGCCGGCGTTGACGATCGCCATGTCCAGCCCGGCGGGAATGGCATGATAGAGGAAGACCGAGTGCATGGCCCGGCGGACAGCCTCGTTGCCGCGGAAGGCGAAGCTGAGGTTCGAGAGGCCGCCCGAGATGCGGGCGTGGGGGCAGCGCTGCTTGATTGCGCGGCAGGCCTCGATGAAATCGAGCGCATAGCGGTCATGCTCTTCGATGCCGGTGGCGACAGCGAAGATGTTGGGATCGAAGATGATATCGCTGGGCGCGAACCCGTCGGCGACCAGCAGGTCATAGGCGCGCGCGCAGATTTCCAGCTTGCGGGCCGCGGTGTCGGCCTGGCCCTGCTCGTCGAAGGCCATCACGACGGTGGCCGCGCCATAGCGGCGGATGGTGCGGGCCTGGGCGAGGAAGGACGCCTCCCCTTCCTTCAGGCTGATTGAGTTCACGATCGCCTTGCCGGCCACGCACTTCAGCCCCGCCTCGATCACGCTCCACTTGGAGCTGTCGATCATCAGCGGCACGCGCGCGATATCGGGCTCGGCTGCCAGCAGCTTGAGGAAGGTGACCATGGCCGCCTCGCTGTCGAGCAGGCCTTCGTCCATGTTGATGTCGATGATCTGGGCGCCGTTGGCGACCTGGTCGCGCGCGACGTCGAGCGCGGCGGTAAAGTCGCCCGCGATGATCAGCTTCTTGAAGCGGGCCGAGCCTGTGACGTTTGTGCGCTCGCCGATGTTGATCAAGGTTGCAGCACTCATGCAAAAACGGCTGCCTCCAGGCCCGACAGGCGCAGCGCCTGGTGACGGACGGGAATTTTGCGCGGCGGCAGGCCTTCGACGGCCCGGGCGATGGCACGGATATGATCGGGCGTGGTGCCGCAGCAGCCGCCGACCGCATTGACGAGGCCCTGTTCGGCCCAGTCGTGGATCAGGCCGCCGGTGGTTTCAGGGGCTTCGTCATAGCCGCCGAATGCGTTGGGGAGGCCGGCGTTGGGATAGACCATGATCAGGGCATCGGCGGTTCCCGCCAGCGTCTGCACATGGGGGCGCAGTTCGGTGGCGCCGAAGCTGCAGTTGAGCCCGATGCTGAGGGGGCGGACATGTTCCAGGCTGACCCAGAAGGCCTCGACCGTCTGGCCCGACAGGTTGCGACCGGCGAGGTCGGTGAGCGTCATGGAGATCATGATCGGCACGCGTTGCCCGCGCGCGTCCTCGGCCTCCATCGCGGCAAAGGCGGCGGCCTTGGCGTTCAGCGTGTCGAACACCGTCTCGATCAGGATGAAGTCGACGCCGCCGTCGAGCAGGGCGTCGATCTGCTCGCGATAGACGGCCTTCACGCCGTCGAAATCCACTTCGCGAAAGCCCGGATCCTCGACCCGGGGGCTGAGTGAGAGGGTCTTGTTGGTGGGGCCGAGCGCGCCGGCAAGAAAGCGCGGGCGGCCGTCCTTCGCAGTTGCCGCGTCGATCTCGGTGCGCAGGATTCGCGCAGCCGCCAGGTTGATCTCGCGCACCAGCCCTTCGGTGCCGTAATCGGCCTGGCTGATGCAGTTCGCGTTGAAGCTGTTGGTGGCAAGGATGTGGGCGCCGGCCTCGAGATAGGCGCGCGCGATCCCGGCGATTGCATCGGGTCGGGTGAGGTTCAGGATGTCGTTGTTGCCCTTCTGGTCGTGGTTGACCGTGAGGGTGCCGCGATAATCGGCCTCAACGAGGCCCAGCCCCTGGATGGCGGTGCCATAGGGGCCGTCCTTCACCAGGATGCGGCGCGCGGCTTCGGTGCGGAAGATGGCTTCGGCGGAAGAGGGCTTGATCATGACGGACGGACCCCGAGCAGGTGGCAGATGGCATAGGCCAATTCTGCGCGGTTAAGGGTGTAGAAGTGGAAGTGGCGGACACCGCCGGCATAGAGGCGCCGGACCATTTCGGCCGCGATGGTGGCGGCGATCAGCTGCCGCGCCTCGGGCTTGTCGTCCAGGCCTTCGAACAGGCGGGCGAGCCAGTCCGGGATGGTGGTGCCGCACTGGGCGGCCATACGCTGGACGTTGGCGAAATTGGCGACGGGCAGGATGCCGGGCACCAGCTCGACCGAAATGCCGGCAGCTGCCACGCGGTCGCGAAAGCGGAAGAAGGTGTCGGGCTCGAAGAAGAACTGGGTGATGGCCCTGGTCGCCCCAGCATCGACCTTGCGCTTCAGGTGGGCGATATCGGCGTCGGCGCTCTTCGCCTCTGGGTGGGTTTCGGGATAGCAGCCGACGCTGAGCTCGAAAGGGTGGCGGGCCGACAGCGCGGTGCACAGTTCGGCGGCGTTGTTATAGCCATCGGGGTGGGCGCGGAAGGGCTGGAAGAGGCCGTCGCGCGCGGGAGGATCGCCCCTCAGCGCCACAATATGGCGCACGCCGGCGGCCCAATAGGCGTCGGCCACCTCGGCGATATCGGCGCGGCTTGCCTCTACGCAGGTGAGGTGCGCAGCAGCAGGGATGGACGTTTCCTGCACGATCCGTGCGACGGTCGCATGGGTGCGTTCCCGTGTGGAGCCCCCGGCGCCATAGGTGACCGAGACGAAGCGCGGGTTCAGCGGCGCCAGCGTCGAGACCGACTGCCACAGGGTTTCGGCCATCTTCTCGGTCTTGGGCGGGAAGAATTCGAACGAAACGGCGATATCGCCGGGGAGATCGGCGAACAGGGGGGCGATGCGGGCATGCTGGCCTTCGATCTGTGTGGACATGCTGGTCATCGACGGCCTTCCCACAACATGACACGCAGTTCGGGGCCCTGGTGGGCCGACAGCATCGCCGGGACAAGCCCGGCATCGGCAAGAAGTGCTGCCAGCGCGGACTCCTCGAACCCGAGCCGACTGTGCTGGAAACGGCTGCGCAGTTCTTCACGGTCGTGCGCGGCATAATCTGCGATGATCAGCTTGCCGCCGGGCGCAACCACGCGGACGGCCTCGGCAACGACGGCGGCGGGATTGTCGGCAAAGTGCAGCACATGGTGCATCGTGACGGTGTCGAACGCGGCATCGGCGAAGGGCAGCGCGCGCATGTCGGCCTGCAGCAGATCCGCCTTCTGGTTTCCGGCGGAGGCCAGCTTGCCGCGGGCGATGCGCAGCATTTCCGGCGACCGGTCGACACCGGTTGCCGCCTCGGCAGAGCCGGCCAGAAGCTCCAGAACCCGGCCGGTGCCGGTTCCGATGTCGAGCAGCCGGCCGACGGCAGGGGTGGCGGCAGCCGCGACAAGCGCCTGCTCCAGCGCGCTGTCGTCGCCACCCAGGCGGCGCAGCAGGTCCCACTCGCCAGCGTGGGATTCGAACCACTGGTCAATGCGCTGCTGCCGGTCTGCGCGCACCTGGGTGAGACGGCTGCGCTCGCCTGCGATCGGGTCCGGCACAGCGGCGACGGCCTCGATCAGGGCGAACACCGGGTCGGTCAGCCGGCGCTCCCCGGGCCCCACGAAGACCCATGCGCCTTCCTTGTGCCGCCGGACAAGCCCGGCCTCGGCCAGGATGCGGACGTGGCGCGACACGCGCGGCTGACTCTGGTCGAGGATGTCGGCGAGCTCTCCGACCGACAGCTGCAGGTCACGCACAAGCAGCAGGATGCGGGCCCTGGTCGGGTCTGCGAGAGCTGCGAAAATGTCCTGTACCTTCTCCACTGAAAAAGACTTAAACATGTCTTTATATGCGGTCAAGCCAGATGGCGGTTCGGTCTGTCATCATGCGGGCTTGTGTTGGCTGCTGCATCCCACTAGCAGGCGATTATGGCGCATGTGCTTCCGTTGCCCCTGCTGGTTGCCCTTCTGCTGGGTGCCCCGCTGTTGGGTGCATGTGCCCATGGGGGCGAGCGGCTGGACCGGGTGGCGATCACCGAGGTTGCCCAGCGGGACCCCTGGGAAAGGACCAACCGCCAGATCTTCCACGTCAGCACGCAGATCGACCGCTATGCGCTGAGCCCGGTGACCAACGTTTACCGCACGGTGCTGCCGGCCGAGCCGCGACGCGCGATTTCCAATGGCTATAATCTTCTGCAGGAGCCCACCAACCTGGGCAATGCGCTGGCGCAGGGCAAGATCAAGAGCGCGTTCCGCGCGGTGGACCGGATCCTGATCAACGGCACGCTGGGGCTGGTCGTTGCCGACCATGCCAGCACCATTGGCCTGGTGGAGCAGGAGCATGACTTCGGCCAGACCATGGCTGTCTGGGGCGTGCCATCAGGCCCGTTCCTGATGCTGCCCTTCCTGGGGCCTTCCACAGTGCGGGACGGCGCGGGTTTCTTCACCGACTTCCTGCTGGACCCGGTGGACCTGTTGCAGAACCGGCTGCTGTCGTTCGAAGAGCGCATGATTTGGCTGGGCGTACGGGTGCTGGACATCCGTTCGGGCCTGAGGGACAAAGGCGAGCAGCTGTTGCAGGGGGCGGCGGATCCCTATGCGACCACGCGCGCAGCGTGGCTGCAGCTGCGGCGTTACCAGATCTTCGATGGCAACCTGCCCGACGCGGACGAGGACCGCGATATGCCGCCGCCGCCCGGCGGACCGCTGGAAGAGCCGACGCCGGCGCCATCGGAGACACCGGCGGAGACATCAGTGGCGGCGCCGGTCGATACCGGGCCTAGCGGCGCAGTGCCTTTGCCATCGCCGCCTCCCGCTGCTGATGCCGCCACAGCGCCTTCCACACCGGCAGGGCCGGATCGGGATCCTGCCCTGCAGCCAGGTTGAGGATCTGCTGGCAGAACCAGGCCTGTGCGCCGAAGCCGTTCAGCAGCCGGGCGATCGGATGGCGCCCGTTGCGCGACAGCGGCCCGGGGCCGAACTGAAGCGACTGTTCGGGCTGTGGCAGGCGATGGGCAGGATCCGCCAGCAACCGCGCCGGCCCGTCGGGTTCCACGCACAGCGGGCGGGCGATCCCGATGATGTCGCAGGCCCGGCCCGCCAGCGCAGCCGCCATGCCGTCCGCCGTGCGGAAACCGCCGGTGACCATCAGCGGCATCTTCACGCTGGCGCGCAGGCGCTCGGCCTCGGCCAGGAAATAGGCTTCGCGGCGGGCGGATCGCGCTTCGCCGGGGTCAAGGCCGTCGCTGTCCATCATGCGGGGCTGTTCATAGTTGCCGCCGGAAATCTCAAGCAGATCGACGCCCTCGGCCTCCAGCATGCCGGCGACCTGCCGGGATTCGTTCACATCAAAACCGCCGCGCTGGAAATCGGCCGAGTTGAGCTTCACCGAAATTGCAAAGGCCGGGCCGGTCGCAGCCCGGGCGGCACGCACGGCCTGCAGCAGGAAGCGGGCACGATTGTCGAGACTGCCGCCCCAGCGATCGGTACGCTGGTTGGCGATGGGCGACAGGAAGGACGACAGCAGATAGCCATGGGCTGCGTGGAGCTGGACGCCGGCAAAGCCTGCGTCCCGGCAGGCGGCAGAGGCGGCACCGAAGGCCTCGACAAGCGCCTCGATCTCGGTCTCGGGCATGGCGCGGGGCGTACCGAACTGCCTGCCGGGCAGCGCGAGGGGCACGGCACTCGGGGCGGATGGCGTGGGGTTGATCGAAATCGGGGTCTGCCGGCCGGCGTGGGAAAGCTGGACGAGGCATGTCGCGCCCGCGGTGGAGGCCGCCGCGGCAAGCGCCGCCAGCGTCTCGCGCGCGGCGTGCGATTGGGGGCCTTCGATCACGATGTTGCCCGGTCGTTCCAGGTGGGCGCGGCTGACCTGCACATTGCCCGTGATCAGCAGCCCTGCCCCGCCCTCGGCCCAGCGGCGATAGAGGGTGGCGTGCGCAGGCGTCGCCCGGTTGTCGGAATCGGCCAGCCCCTCGGTCATGGCGCTTTTTCCCAGGCGATTGGCGAGCGTGCGGCCGCAGGGAAGGCGCAGCGGACTGGCGAGCGTGATGGGCGGGCTTGCGGGGCTGTTCATTGTGCAGGCATAGGCGGGATGGCCTGCGCCACGAAAGGCGCCGAACTGAGAGGGCAGTGGATGCGGTTTTCTGCGGTTATTCTGTTGGCGATCGGCCTGGCAGGCTGTGGCGGCACAGGGGCCGAACCGCCGGGCGCCGCGACGCAGCGCGGGATCGACCGGTCAGTTGCCGACATTCGCGCGGCCGAAGCCGCCCTGCAGGCGCCGGTGAAGGTGTCGCGGTCGGTCGGCGAACTGACGGGGAAGACGGTCGAAACGGTGAAAACTGGGCGCGGCGAAGCCAAGGCAGCACCGCGCGGCAACGCAAAGGCAAAGGCAGCAGCCGACCCGGCCGACCCGGCCGACCCGGCTGAGCCGGCCGCCGGTTGAGCACTCAGCGCAGCATCAGCCCGCCGTCGATCGCGATGGACTGGCCCGTCACATAGGGCGCGCGGGGGCTGGCCAGGAACAGCACGGTCTGGGCGACTTCCTCGGGCTCGCCCCAGCGGCGCATGGGAACGGCCTTCAGCAGTCGCTTTTCATAATCGGCGTCGGTGCGCTGGATTTCCGTCATCCGGGTGCGGATGAAGCCGGGCGCCACCATGTTCACACGGATTCCATCGGCCGCCCACTTGTCGGCGAGCGCGCGGGTGAGGCCGAGCAGACCGGCCTTGGACGCGGTGTAGGCCGGCGTTTCCCTGAGGGCGAGGAAGCTGGACAGCGAGCCCATGTTCACGATGGCGCCCTTTCGCGCCTTCAGCGCGGGGTGCAGCGCCAGGCTGAGGGCCATCACCGAATTGAGGTTCACGTCGATGACAGCGCGGAAGCCCTGGTCGCTGTATTCGTCAGGGCGGCCTGTGCCGGCGTTGTTCACCAATATGTCGATGTCGCCCGCTGCGGCAGCCACGGCGACTGCCGTTTCGGGCTGGGCGAAGTTGGCGGCGATATAGGTGAAGGCGGACAGGTCGTCGGCATAGTCCGAGACGGTGGCGCGGGTGCCCGTGACGAGGACAGTGGCGCCATTTTCCTGGAAGGCACGGGCGGTCGCCAGGCCGATGCCCTGGCTGCCGCCTGTCACCAGCACGCGCTTGGCTTTGAATTCCGGCCATGAATTGGTCATCAGCTGCCTTCCCGATCCGTGCGCCGCGAGCCGCGGTCATTCTGTGCACCAGCAATGGCGGATGCCGGGGCGGTGGCAAACGCCCAAAAAGAGAGGGGCCGCGCCCAAAGGCCCTGCCCTTCCTGCTGCTGGCCGGCGCCTGCCGCGACGAGCCGACATCGACGGCATCCCACGAGCCCGTTACGGTGACCCTCTTGAAAGGCGGTATGGGCGAGGCCGGCAGCTTCATGATCAAGGACCTGCCCGCCTTTTCGCTGCCTTATCCCGGCGCAGAGGTGAAGGCGATGATGGGCCGCCCCGGCGAAGGCATGTAAGCCGGGCTGCTGGTGCAGGTGACGCAGGATCCGGTGGCCAAGGTGGCGGCCATTTGCGACTCGCAAGCCAAGGCATCCGGCGTGTCCCCGTCGCTGGTGGTGACCGAGGCCGACGGTGCGGTCCGCATGTTCGCCGGCAAGGGCGGCGACGGGCGTCCGCATGTCCGCCGGCAAGGGCGGCGACGGGCGGTCGGTTGGTGCAATGGTCGCGATCGGCCAGTCCGACGAGGGGCCCGGCACGGAAATCCTGATCACCACGGGCGTTGCCGAGGCCGAGATGGCCGGTGTGGAACGCGAACCCGAGGCCTGGCGCGAGAAGATGCGCGCGCCGGTTCGCCTGCAGTAAAGCCGCGCGCCTCCCGCATTTGGCGGGCTGGCGGCGCGGGGCTGCCCGCTCTAGGCTGCACGTCATGTTCCTGCACTTCCTCGACGAGCTGCGCTCGGCCAAGATCCCTGCCTCGCTGAAGGAGCATCTGATGCTGTTGGAGGCGATGCAGGCCGGC
>JBKDAC010000412.1:0-778 GCA_046316515.1 Sandaracinobacter sp.
TGCTGCGAAAAGAAGGCGAGCGCACCGTCAGCGGCCTCTGGGACCTCATCGGCAAGCTCGTCGACATCTTCCAGCCCACCGAATGCGCCAACTACTTCAGCTCCTGCGGATATGATGCAAACTGATCGGAAAACGCTCTAAGCCGCGCACCGCTACGCCGTTCCACCCTCCGACAAGCGCAGCGGTTTTCGGTGATGCTGTTCGGTGCCCTTGCACTCGCGGCACATGCGGACGTGCCGAGTGTCCTCCGACCAGAACGGCTTGCGACAGGTCATGCACCGCTGCCAGCCAACGACCCTGACCACACGGGGCGGATTGTGGTCAACGTCCAGCACCTTCTCGCGCCGCCTGCCCCCGTCATCGGGCCACGGCACCGGCTCCACGAACCCTTGCACGTTTGCCTTTGGGCGCTGGGGCCGCGCAGCCTCGGCTACAGCGCTGACGGGTGCTGTTTCGCCGCTACCCCCTTGGCCGCGCTCGCGCCACGCTACCAGCCACGGCGGGGTGAGCGCGTCCGTCACCGACGCCACAGCCCTTCGACATGCCAGCGCCGGATGGAATTGAGGATGGCGGGCATGTCCCTGGTATCGAGCACGCCAGCGGCCATGCCAGCCCGCGCCTCCACCTCGAACGCATCGAAGCTGCCATATTCTCGCTCGAACAGGGAGCGCGGCGCAACGCGGGCCTGCTCCAACCGAGCGACACGGGCAAGTAGGGCGCGCGGCGATCCCATGTCAGCCCTGCGCTTCCTCCCGCCCTACAGCCCGGACTTCAATCC
>JBKDAC010000413.1:0-4271 GCA_046316515.1 Sandaracinobacter sp.
GAGCCAGACCGGCCACCGGGTGACGGGGGCGATTGCCGATGCGCACCTGGGGCCGAAGGCCCGCGCGACGGTGAAGGAGGTGATGGGCACCGAAACGCTGGCCGAAGCCTCGAACTGGCCCGACCATATGCGCTCTGCGCCCGAGCCCTTTTGGCAGAAGGAATCGACCCCCTGGCATTATGTGACCATCCCCGTGGGCAAGACCCATGCGGATGTGGGCCCGCCGCCCGAAGGCGATGCGACCACGGCGCTGAAGCACTTCGCGGCCGTTCTGAAGAACCGCAAGGCCCCGCTTGCCGAGCGGCAGAAGGCGCTGCGCTTCATCGTGCACATCATCGGCGACCTGTCGCAGCCGCTGCACGTGGGGCGCGGCGGGGAGCTGGCCGACCGGGGCGGGAACGACATCAAGGTCAGCTGGTTCGGCCGGCCAACCAACCTCCATTCGGTGTGGGACTTCGAGCTCGTGGAGAATGAGCGGCTGGCCTACACCGAATGGACCCTCTGGCTGCTGGCGGCGGCGACGCCCGAGCAGATGCGCGAATGGTCGAGCCCGGACCCTGCCCAATGGATGGCGGACAGCGTCGCCCTGCGCGAGAAAATCTATCCCGCGAACCCGGACCTCGGCTACGCCTATGTCTTCGAGAACCGCGAACGAGTGCGGCAGCAGCTGACCAAGGGGGGCCTGAGGCTGGCCGCCTATCTGAACCAGCTGTTCGACACACTCTGACCGGGATCGACACGCCCCTGACCGGGGCAAAGGGGGGGCGCATGAAACTGGGTATCATCGGCGGAAGCGGGCTCTATGGGCTGGCCGAGCTGGCGGGCGCGCACCGGCGGGCGCAGGAAACGCCCTGGGGCTGGCCGTCGGACGTGCTGGTGGAGGGCGAGATTGCGGGCCTTCCCCTTGTGTTCCTGGCCCGCCACGGGCCGGGCCACCGCATTGCGCCTGCCGAGATCAACTATCGCGCCAACATCGCCGCGCTGAAGCAGGCCGGCTGCACGGCGGTCGTGTCGGTCGCGGCCTGCGGCAGCTTTACCGAGGCGCTGCCGCCGGGCGCGCTGGCCGTGCCGCACCAGCTCGTCGACCGCACCCATGGCCGCGCCGCAAGCTTCCTGGGCGGCGGGATCGTCGCGCATGTGGCGATGGCTGACCCGATCGTGCTGGAGCTGGCCGCCCATATTGCGGCTGCCGGGGCAGAGGCCCGCGCGCAGGTGCAGGCAGGCGGCACCTATCTCGTGATCGACGGACCCCGCTTCCAGACGCGGGCCGAAAGCCGGCTCGCGAAGGCGCAGGGGCTGGACGTGGTGGGGATGACCGCAATGCCCGAGGCCGTGCTGTGCCGCGAGGCAGAAATGGCCTATGCGATCGCCGCCTTCGTGACCGATTTCGACAGCTGGAAGGATGACGAGGCGGTGTCCACCGCTGCCGTGATGGAGGTGATGGCTGCCAACAGCGCCCGGGCGCAGGCACTGGTGACGGCGCTGTGCGCCCAGCTGGTGGCAGCGCCCCTGTCGACCCCCAGCCGCGAAGGCTGGGAGCATGCGCTGGACAGCGCAATCGTGACCCCGCGGGCCCATTGGCCGACGGAAGCCGCCGCGCATCTGCGCACCATCGCGCCCCGCCTGTTTGCCTGAGGACACGCATGACATCCGACCAGATCGCCGCCCATGTCCGCGTGGTGCCGGATTTTCCCAAGCCCGGCATCCTGTTTCGCGACCTCACGCCCCTGCTGGCGGACGGCGCCGCCTTTCGCGCGACGACAGCCGCTCTGGCCGCACGCGCGGGTGACTTCGACCTGATCGCAGGAATCGAGGCGCGGGGCTTCCTGTTCGGCGCGGCGCTGGCCCATGCCACGGGGCGGGGCCTGGTGATCGTGCGCAAGCCGGGCAAGCTGCCGGCGGCCACCATCGGCCATGACTATGCGCTGGAATATGGCACCGACCGGCTGGAGCTGCACGCCGATGCCGTACCGCCAGGCGCGCGGGTGCTGCTGGTGGACGATGTGCTGGCAACCGGGGGCACGGCCGAGGCGGCGGTCTCGTTGATCCGCAAGGGCGGCGGCGAAGTGGCCCGCGCGCTGTTCGTGATGGAGCTGGACGGCCTGCCGGGGGCGGATCGGCTGCGCGCGCAGGGGGTGGAACCGGTCAGCCTGCTGCACTTCCCGGCCTGAAGCGATGACCGAGACATCTGCCCTGCCCCGAAGCGTCCTGCCCCGCATCATGGGCATATTGAACGTGACGCCCGACAGCTTTTCCGACGGGGGCCGGCTGGCCGGGCCAGAGGCGGCCGTGGCGGCGGGGCTGGCGCTGCGCGCAGCCGGCGCCGACATCATCGACGTGGGCGGCGAAAGCACGCGCCCCGGCGCGACGCCGGTGCCGCTGGCCGAAGAGCTGCGCCGGACCATTCCGGTGGTCGAGGGGCTGGCGAAGGCCGGCGTACCGGTTTCGATCGACACGCTGAAGGCGGGCGTGATGCGGGCTGCGCTGGCAGCCGGCGCGACCATGCTGAACGATGTGTCGGCGCTGCAGGCAGACCCGGACAGCCTGGCGGTCGCAGCGGACAGCAGCTCGCAGCTGGTGCTGATGCACATGCCGGGCAATCCGCAGATGATGCAGGGCCTGGCGCAGTATGACGATCCCGTCGGCGAGGTGATGGCGCAGTTGGCGGCCCGGATCGGGGCGGCCGAGGCGGCGGGGATCGCGCGCAGCCGGATAATGGTGGACCCGGGCATCGGCTTCGGCAAGGGCCTGGAGCACAATCTCGCGATCCTGCGGCAGCTGGAGGCCTTTCATGCGCTGGGTGTTCCGCTGCTGCTGGGGGCGAGCCGCAAATCGCTGATCCCGGCGGTGGCCGGCCCGGCACCGGTGACGGACCGGCTGCCCGGCAGCCTGGCGATCGCCCTGCGGGGGGCGGAAGCAGGTGTCGGCTGGCTCAGAGTGCATGATGTGGGAGCAACCGTGCAGGCCCTGAAGCTGTGGGCGGCGATCCGGCCCTGACTCCTCTTGCATCCCCTCTTGCGCCATGCTGCCGCTCGTCGCACCATGGGCTGGTAATGGACGGTGAACACCGCTGAGGGAGCACGGGAATGTCGATTTCGAGCAAGCGGGCGAAGAGCCTGCTGAACCATGAGGAATGGACTCTGGTGGAGCAGACGCTTCGCCCGAAGGTTGGTGAGGTGGCGGAGGCCGATCTGCGGTCGACCGGGCGCAGCCTTCGCCTGCTGCACGACAAGGAGCGCGATCTGGCGCGCACCAAACGGCGCGTGACCAAGGGCCCGGCCGAGCCCCGCGGGGGCAGCTTCCCGGGCCCCAGCGCCCGCCCTGCCGAGCGCACGCAGGTGTTCGCGCAGGCCCTGATCCGGGTGAATGACGAGATTGTCCGCCGCGAGGGCGTGGCGGCGCGCACCGCGATGCTGGAAGGCCAGCGCCGGGTGCTGGCAGCGAAGCGCGCGGCGCCGTCCCGTCGGCCCGCCAACAGCCCGACGGCAGGCGGTGGAGCCGCCTCTGTCCCTAATACCAAGCGCGCAACGAAGGTGCCGGGCGCCAAGATCGGCTCGGTGAGCCAGCAGGGCAAGAAGGCCCAGGCCAGAAAGGACGGCTGAGCTTGGCCTATGCCAAGGGCCTTGTGGATCTGGGCGGCGGGCGGTGGGCATGGCTGCAGCAGGATGGCGGCTGGAGCTTTTCCAACGCCGGATGTGACCGGACAAGAGGGAACCGCGCCGGGTTTTTCGGAGGCTTCAACTTCTGAGAAGGTGGAGTCCTTATGAGCAAGACGATGAACATTGCGCCGTTCATGGAATCGAGCCGATCTGCAAGCTGCTGCCGACCGCCGTTCAAACCAACCGAGCCACCTCTATGATCAATGAAGCGGCTATCGCCGCGTGACTCATGCTAAAAAGCCTCCGAAAAACCCGGCGCGGTTCAGGGCCTTGTCCAGAAGCCGGCGAACATGGGCCGGCTGGAAGTTGGAGCGGGTGAAGGGAATCGAACCCTCGTCGTAAGCTTGGGAAGCTTCTGCTCTGCCATTGAGCTACACCCGCCCGACAGGCAGCGCCAATGCCACGCCCTCGACCTGACGGTCAACAGTCGCACAGTCCATTGAAAAATGCGACGACGCAGGATGTTCCGGACGCAAGGGCGACCGCGTCACCATCTACCTGCCGATGATCCCCGAAGCGGCCATCGCCATGCTCGCCTGCGCGCGCATCGGCGCCATCCACTCGGTCGTCTTCGGCGGCTTCTCACCCGACTCGATCGCCAACCGCATCCAG
>JBKDAC010000414.1:0-1452 GCA_046316515.1 Sandaracinobacter sp.
GGACGGCGCTTTCCAGGCGCGGAAGAAGTCTAACTGGTCGATGGTCCCGATGAACGATCGGGCCAAACGAAGGCGCTCTTGTAGCTCATTGTCTGGTTCGCCAGCCGATGCCGCGACGTGCCTTTCGATCCCGGAGAAAAACTGCTCGGTCGCGATCACCCTTGTCCAGTCGGCAATGATGTCCTTGAGCTGAGCCATAATATCAGCCTTGGACTGCTCCACGTTTCGGGCATCGTCCCGGCGCTTCCAGCGCTCCCATTCAGCTTCCCGCTTTTGGCGTTCGATCTCCGCCGGGCGCTCCGCCTCAGCGAGGCGAACCACAAGATCGCCGGCGGCACTGCTCGCCGAGCGGATGATGGTCTTCAGCTTCGGATCCAGCGAGCCCGGTGTCGTTTCAATCCACTCCTGCTGCCAGGTCACCAGCCGATAGGGGGAGTAGAGTACGATCTTCAGTCGGCCAGTGTGCAAGGTATGCGTGGTGGTCCAGCCGAGATCATCGCGATAGCGGGCTTTGCGGCTCGCCTGGTATTCACTCTCCCGAACATATCGACCGCCGACGTAGCGGCACAGGACCTCTTCCGTCATCTCGATGATGGTCACGCCAAAATGTACGTCGCCGACCTTCACCACGGTCGCTCGATCTGGGCTCCACATGCCATAGAGACTGCGCTGGGTCTTGCCCGGCTGCTGGCCAGGTTCGATGTCATCCAGACAAAGGTCGCCACGATACGGCGCATATGAAACCGGACAGCCAGAAGCCCCGAACGCGTTGAACAGGTTGCTGGCGAGAGCAAGGGCGCGATCGAGGCATGCCTTCGACACGCGGACGTCGACGAGGCAATACTTGTAGGGCTTCAGATAGCCCTCATCCCTGACCTCACGCGTCTTCAAGAAATGACCCTTGGCTCCTCGAATCAGGGGATGGAGCGCCGGGGTGCCTGCCTCTCGTTTGGTGTCAGGACGCATTCGGGGCGCGCGCGGCTCCGGCTGCCGCTTCTTGGGCCGAACGCTCTGACCCGCCGTCCAAGTGAGCGGTTCCCCCGGCATGGGCTCTGGGAGGGGAAAGACCGGAACAGGCTTGCCGGCAGCGAGCTTGTTCCAGTGACCCGCGATCGGGCGCGGCACGTTCATGGCGGCGCAGATCTCGACGACCTTGAACGAGGAGATCCCAAGCTCGCCCCCAACCTTGCCCAGCGGCTTGGCCCAGACCATCTCGTAGAACTTCTCGCGGCTGATGCTTGTCACGTGTCCTCCTGGATCCGATTGCTTTGCAGCCTTGGCGGAATGCTTCTTCCAAAGATCAGCGCAACCAGGCGAGATCCATCATGGCAAATGTTGGGGTCGCGCATCTCAACCGAGTTCGGAACTATCGATCCCTGAAACCGCGTTCGGAACCCTTGGCCACCATCACGCGCGCGCGATGCAGTGTTTTCCAAGCTTATCGTATGTCCG
>JBKDAC010000415.1:0-9895 GCA_046316515.1 Sandaracinobacter sp.
AGACCCCGCCACGCGTGTTGGCAGGACAGAAGCGTTCGCGGCCGTTGACGGATTCGCAGCGGATGGTTTCGGCGACGGCCGGGGCGGTCAGGCTGACGGCGCAGAGGACAGCGGCCGCGGTGCGGAACATGTGCATGGGCTCGATCTCCTCAGAAGGCGCGGCTGGGGCGCACGGTGTCGTGCCACTCGACAGGTGTCAGGGCCCCGTCCAGATTCTTGTCGCCGGTGTCGAACAGCTTGCGCATGGCGGCATTGTAGGTGGGTCCGCTGATGTCGGCCTCGGGCTTTGGTGCGCTTGGCCCGGCCAGTGCCTGAAGTTCCGCAATCTGCAGGATACCATCGCTATTGGCATCGACATGGCCGAACAGGCGCATGGCCCGGTTGCGATATTCCTCCCAGCTGACTGTCAGGTCCTCGTCGCGGTCGGCATAGGCAAAGGCCACCTGCGAGGCGGTGTCGCCCGCCGGCGCCAGGCCTGCGGCATTGTTCGCCATCGGATCATTGGCGATGCCCTGGGCGGCCACAGGTGCCGCCAGCAGAAGAAGCGCCGTCGCAAGACAGGTTCGACTCATCATATTCCCCCTTCCCTGTCAGCCCGATGGCGCGCGCCATGATCCGACGATCACAAGCTGCACACAGGAGGCGCCGAGCGTCAATTGGGGGAAATGCGGGTAACCCCGCTCAGGCAGCCTCGTTGGCGGCCTTCAGCCCCAGGCGCTTCAACTTTTCGACCAGGGTCGTGCGCTTCAGGCCCAGCAGGCGGGCGGATTCTGCCACCGTTCCGTTCGAGGCCTCCAGCGCCTGAGCGATCAGCGTTGCCTCGGCCTGAGCGAGCAGCGCCTTCAGCTCGACGCCGGGCAGGCTGCGCACTTCGGCGGCAAGGCTCTGCGCCAGGCGCGACTCCCGCGCGGGTGTGGCCTCTGCCGGGGTTGCAAGCCAGCTGTCGATCGGGCGCCGACGCGGCTGGAGGAGGCGTTCGACCGTCTCCGCGCACAGCACGCGTTCGCCCATGGCCAGCGCGCGCTCAACCAGGTTTCGGAGTTCGCGCAAATTGCCCGGCCAGGGGTGGGCCTGCAACCGGGCAAGCCCATCTGCCGGCAGGTGAAGCCGCTGGCGCAGATGGCCGGCGAAATGGCCCACCAGCGCATCGATGTCCTCTGTGCGCGCGGCAAGCGGCGGCAGCTCGACAAGGAGCACTGCAAGCCGCCAGTAGAGGTCTGCCCGGAAGCGCCCGGCTTCTACCGCCGAATCGAGATCGACATTGGTGGCAGCGACCAGGCGGAAATCGACCGGCAGGCTGCGCCCGCCGCCCAGGCGTTCGATGGTGCGGGTTTCGAGCGCGCGCAGCAGCTTTACCTGCAGCGGCAGGGGCAGGTCTCCGATCTCGTCGAGGAAGAGCGTGCCGCCGTTGGCCGCCTCCAGCCGGCCGATGCGGGCCCTGGTGGCGCCGGTGTAGGCGCCGGCCTCGGCACCAAACAGCTCGGCCTCGGCCAGTTCCAGGGGAATCGCGCCGCAGTTCACCGCCTCGAACGGGCCGCTCGCGCGCCGGCTGCCGGCGTGCAGCGCCCGCGCGGCATTTTCCTTGCCGCTGCCCGACGGGCCGGTGATCAGCACGGTGGTATCGGTGAGTGCAACACGCGCGATCGTTTCGCGCAGCGCGCGCAGCGATCGGGATGTGCCGATCAGTTCGGTAGAGACCCGCGACATGCGCCGCGATGCCTGGACCCGTGGCCCGGTAAGCGGAACTTCGCCCATACCTCTCCTTTCGTGGCCAGCCGGCGGTGCCGGCTGGTCCTTTCGTTGCCGGCCGGCTGGGCCGGCTGGCGGGGGTGGTGTGAAGTGTCGTGACCCATGCGACAGTCATTTCGATCCTGCGGCCCCCCTGCGCGGCCAATCCCCGCACAGTCCGGCCAGTCCTCTCCTCATTTCAGCGGCGGACGCGTTGCCCGCCTGTTGCCCCTGTTCACATGTCTGTTGCCCGTGTTCACAGGTCTGTGCCCCTGTTCACAGGTCTGTGCCCGTGTTTACATGCAAGTCGTTGACCTTTCGGCTGCGGCTGGCACAGTGGACCAGGGTCGGCGGCATGTTGCACGGTTGAAGCAGAGGCTTGAGCCCGAAACTGTCCGCTCTGGCTGGAGTATCGCGACAGACGGCCTGTCCGAGAATTCCTGACCAGGGAAACGCTTTGTTTTCCTGATGTTAGGATGGTTTCTTTGACCTATGTAACTGCATCCGAAATGAATGAAACGACGTCGCCCGACCTGCGGGTGCTGGTGGCGGGGGACATTCCGATGGCCGATTTCGGGCCCTGGCGCGCCGCCAGGGCCGGGCATGACCTGGCCGCCGAGGTGCTGCGCACGCGCCCCGACCTGCTGGTGATGGATGCCGCACTGGCAACGGCCGAGCTGGCGACACAGCTGGAGGCGGACTGGCTGAAGGACCTTCGCCTGGTCCTGGTGACGGGCGCGGAGGACGCTGACGCCGCTGGCCTGCTGATCGAGCGGCCGATCGAGCTGCTGGACAAGCCGGTGTCGCGCGAGCGGCTGCGGGATGCGGTCGACCGGTCCTTTGCGCGGCACGTTGCGGACGCAGGTGGGGCCTATATCGACGACCGGCTGGCCGCGTTGCGGCGGGATGCCGAGCGGGTGGCAGCGGCCCTGCAGGAGCTGACCGGCAGCAATGCGGCGATTCTGTTGAAAAACTCTTGGCTTGATGTGTAGTTAAGTATCTGATTCAGTACGCATCTGCTTGGTAGGGGATGCGGTGATGATGGGCGAGCGTTGCGTTGATCAGGCGGCGTTGTTCTACGCGTTCTCGCTTGAGCAGCATGTGCCGCAAGATCATCTGCTGCGCTCAATTGACCGGTTTGTCGATCTTGAAGGAGTGCGGGAGCGGCTGCGGCCATTCTATAGCTCGCTCGGTCGGCCTTCGATTGACCCGGAGCTTTTGATCCGCATGCTGATCATTGGCTATACCCACGGCATCCGGTCGGAACGGCGGCTGTGCGAGGAGGTGCATCTGAACCTGGCCTATCGCTGGTTCTGCCGGCTCGGTCTGGACGGCGCAGTGCCGGATCACTCGACCTTCTCCAAGAACAGGCATGGCCGCTTTCGTGACAGCGAGCTGCTGCGCCACCTGTTCGAAGAGGTCGTGCGACGCTGCATGGATGAGGGTCTGGTTGGCGGCGAGGCTTTTGCCGTCGATGCCAGCATGGTCAGGGCCGATGCCAGCCGCGAAAGCACCGTGCGCGGACCTGCTGGTATCCCGCCGGCCGGAACAAGCCGCGCGGTCGACGAATATCTCGCCGTGCTCGACGATGCTGCGTTCGGTGGCGCTACCGAAGTCGTGCCCAAGGTCATGTCGACGGTCGATCCTGCGGCGCGCTGGACGGCGGCAAACGGCGGCACGGCCTTCTTCGCCTATTGCACCAACTACCTCATCGACCTCCGGAACGCCGTGATCATGGATGTCGAGCCGACGACCGCGGTGCGGCAGGCTGAGGTGACCGCTCAGCGCACCATGCTGGACCGCACCGTCGAGACGTTCGGCGTCTGGCCTGAGCGGCTGGCCGCCGACACCGGTTATGGATCGGCCGCCAATCTGCACTGGCTGGTCTCCGAGCGCGGGATCGAGCCGCATGTGCCGGTGTTCGACAAATCCGCGCGCGCCGATGGAACGTTCAGTCGGACAGACTTTGTTTATGACCATGACACCGACAGCTATACCTGTCCCGCCGGCAAGGCACTGCGGATCAGCAACCGCGCCTTCAAGATCCCGCGCAGCGGCATCAACAAGGATGACACCGTGCGCTACCGGGCCCGCGAATCCGAATGTCGCAGCTGCGCCCTGAAGCCCAGATGCTGCCCGAACACGCCGGCGCGAAAGGTTGTTCGCTCCATCTACGAAGGGGCTCGCGACCTTGCCCGAGAGATCGCCACAACCGACGCCTATCTCGTCTCAAAGCGAGAACGGAAGAAAATCGAAATGCTGTTCGCCCATCTGAAGCGGATCCTGAGACTGGATCGCCTGCGCCTGCGCGGACCAAAGGGTGCCCACGACGAGTTCCTGCTCGCAGCCACCGCCCAGAACCTCCGGAAACTCGCCAAGCTGATCCCAATGCCAGCCCCACAACCAGCACGCTGAGCGCCTCAAACCAGCCAAGAACCTCAGCCGACAACAGCCGCCAACTGACAACCGACTTCTTCAACAGAATCGACTCCGATGTGGACATTGCAGGATGTTCCCCTAGCTTCCAAAAGTTGCCTCGAAACCGCAAGGGTGGCAGTGGCCAGCGTACATCATCTCGGCCTAACTTTGCGGTTGCCGGACTACGTTGAGCAGTTAAATTGCGAGCCATGGGTAAGTCTCATTTTCTCGTGCGCCTCGCAGAGCAATCAGATTTTGATGATGTCTCGGCCCTTTGGCATCAAAGTGCGAGTGTGCCGGGTGTTGGCCCGCCTTCAATGCCGAGCGAGGATGACTTGCGGCAACGCCTCTGGCGTTCAGCCGAGCAAGAATGGCGGCTTCTAATCGCCGTCGCGGAATCGGAAGTCATTGGTATGCTTGCGCTCAAAATGGAGCAACGGGTCCTAGACCAACTCTTCATTCGGCCTTCTCACTTTGGAACTGGTCTTGGCAGCGTATTACTTGATCGGGCGAAAGCCGAGCTGCCTTTGGGTTTCAGCCTGCACACAGCATCTACGAACGCGCGAGCGCGAAAATTTTATGAGCGCGAAGGCATGAAATTTTTACGAGAGGGAAGACACCCCAGAACCGGGCATCCAGTATCATACTACGAATGGACGCCTCGGCGGCATTCTACAATGGGGTAGGGGACACTTCGTTTCGGCGTTGTAAACGCAGGGACGAAGGCTTTCGCGAGGAAGCAGACTGTCGCAAAACCACCCAAAAGCAGCCACCCGAAACCGGGGCCCGGGGCCTGATGGCCCCGGGAAAGCGGGTCCGGGCGGCAGCCCGGCGCATCAACCTCCTCACAAGAAGCTCTGCGGGTCCACATCCACAGTCACCCGCACCGCAGACGGCAGCTCCACCCGCCCCAGCCACGCCCGCACATAATCCTGCAACGGCGCCGTCCGCCGAGCGTGCACCAGCAGCCGGTGCCGGTGCCGCCCGCGCAGCATCGCCATAGGTGCCGGCGCCGGCCCCCACACCTCGATCCCGTCCGCATGGGGCGCGGCCATCCCCAACCGCTTCGCCGCATCCGTCGCCTGCGCGCCGTCCAGCGAGCTCACCACGATCGCCGCCAGCCGCCCGAACGGCGGCATCCCGGCTGCCTGCCGCACCTCCCGCTCGGCGGCCAGGAACCCGTCCCGATCCCCTTTCAGCAGCGCCTGCATCACCCGCGCGCGCGGCTGGTGCGTCTGCAGATACACCTCGCCCGGCTTCTCGCCGCGCCCGGCCCGCCCGCTCACCTGGGCGATCTGCTGGAACACCCGCTCGCCCGCGCGCAGGTCGCCGCCCTCCAGCCCCAGGTCCGCGTCCACCACGCCCACCAAGGTCAGGTTCGGGAAGTCATGCCCCTTCGCCAGCATCTGCGTGCCGATCAGGATATCGACCTCGCCCGCCCCCACCGCCGCCACCAGGCCCGCCATGTCGGAAGCGTTGCGAATCGTGTCCGACGTCGCCACCAGCGCCTTCGCCTCCGGCCAGGTCGCCGCCACCTCCTCGGCCAGCCGCTCCACCCCCGGCCCGAACGGCGCCAGGCTGTCCTCCGCCTGGCAGCTCGGGCACTGCTTCGGCACCGGCATCGAATGCCCGCAATGGTGGCACTGCAACCGCCGCGCCAGCCGATGCTCCACCAGCCAGGCCGTGCAGTTGGGGCACTGGATCCGCTCCCCACAGGCCCGGCACAAGGTCAGCGGCGCATAGCCCCGCCGGTTCAGGAACAGCAGCGTCTGCTCTTTCCGCCCCAGCCGCGCCTCCACCGCAGCCGCCAGAGGCGGCGCAATCCACCGCCCGCGCGGCGGCGGCGTTTTCGTCAGGTCAATCAGGTGAATCGCCGGAAGCCGTGCCCCGCCATGCCGGTCCGGCAGGCTCAGCGCGCGATAGGTCCCCCGCGCCACCTGCTCCACCGTCTCAAGAGCGGGCGTCGCAGTCGCCAGCACCACGGGGCAGCCCTCGAACCGCCCCCGCATCACCGCCACGTCGCGCCCATGATAGGGCACGCTCTCCTCCTGCTTGAAGGCCTGGTCGTGCGCCTCGTCCACCACGATCAGCCGCAAGCCCGGCAGCCCCAGGAACAGGGCAGACCGCGCCCCCACCACCACGGCAGCCTCGCCACCGGTGATCGCCCGAAAGGCCGCCCGCCGCGCCGCCGGCCTCAGCCCCGAATGCCACACGACGGGCGCAAAGCCGAACCGCCGCCGAAACCGCTGCAGCCAGGCCTCCGTCAGCGCAATCTCCGGCAGCAGCACCAAGGCCTGACCACCGTCCTTCACGGCAGCCGCAACCGCCTCCAGATACACCTCGGTCTTCCCCGCCCCCGTCACCCCGTCCAGCAGGAAAGGCTGGAACGTCTCCGCCTGCACCGCCGCCACCAGCGCATCGGCCGCAACCTTCTGCCCGTCGCTCAAGGTGGGCCCCTGCGGCAGGGCAGGGCGGGGCATCACCCGCTCCCCTTCCGAATCCGCCGCCACCAGCACGCCCGCCTTCACCAGCCCGCGCAGCGTCTCCACGCGCGCCTCGGCCGCAGCCGCCCACACCCCCAGCGGCGCAGGCCCCACACCCCGCGCCGTCTCCAGCCGCATCAGCAATTCCCGGCGTTTTGCGTTGGGCCGCGAATTCCGGCCGCGGCCGTCGGCGCTTCCCGTCTCGGGAATCTCCCCCAGCACATAATGTACCTGCCCCCGCGGCGCCGCCAAAAAGGCCGCTTGCGGCAGCACCATCCGAAGCACCGCAGCCGGAGGGCTGAGATAATAGTCCGAAACCCAGCCCACCAGTTTGCGCACGCCCTCCGGCACCGGCGGCAGGTCCAGCGCCCGCACTGCCTTCAGCTTCGCCGCATCCACAGGCCGGGTCTGGAAAACGCCCTCGTCCCACAGCACGCCCGGCACCCGCCGCGGCCCCAGTGGCGCCTCCACCACGGTTCCGGGCTCCAGGCCGTCGGGCACCAGATAATCCAGCGGCCCCAGCCCGTGCTGCAGTAGAAGGACGGTCCCGCGCATTGACTTGCGGCCTAGCCTCGGGCTTTGAACGCGACAACCAGCCAGAGGAATCCGCCGTCATGAAATTCTTCGTCGACACTGCCGACGTGGCCGAAATCGCCGACCTTGCCGCCACCGGCCTGCTCGATGGCGTCACCACCAACCCCAGCCTGATTGCCAAGTCCGGCCGCAACTTCCTCGAGGTGGTGAAGGAAATCTGCGCCATCGTCGACGGTCCCGTCTCCGCCGAAGTCGTCGCGATGGACTATGACGGCATGATCCGCGAGGCAGAGATCGTCCGCAAGCTCGCCCCCAATGTCTGCGTGAAGCTCCCCCTCACGCTCGATGGGCTGAAGGCCTGCCGCAAGCTTACGTCGGAAGGCCCCCAGGTCAACGTCACGCTCTGCTTCTCGGCGACGCAGGCGCTGCTCGCCGCCAAGGCCGGCGCCACCTTCATCTCCCCCTTCGTCGGCCGCCACGACGATGTCGGCTTCGACGGCATGGACCTGATCGAGGACATCCGCCTCATCTACGACAATTACGACTTTGCGGCGCAAATCCTGGACGCCAGCGACCGTCACCCGCTCCACATCCTGCAAGCCGCCAAGATCGGCGCCGATGTCGTCACCGCCCCGCCGTCGGTCCTGAAGGCTCTGTCGAAGCACCCCCTCACCGACCGCGGCCTCGAGATGTTCGCCGCCGACTGGGCCAAGACCGGGCAGGTGATTGCCTGATTGAACACGTCGCCCAGGGCTTGACCCGGGGCCTCGTGCCGCGGAAGAACTGGCCATGACCGGCGACGACCTCACCCGAAGCTGGTTCGCCACCCTCGCCAACGAACGCCGCCTCTCCGCCCACACGCTGCGTGCCTACGGCGCCACCCTCGACCGCTTCCTCGCCCACCTCGGCGAAACCCATGGCCGACCGGCAGACCTCGCCCTCCTCACCAGCCTCGAAGCCGCTGATATCCGCGCCTTCCTGTCGGCCCGCCGGGGGGAAGGCCTCGCCAACATATCCACCGCCCGCGAACTCTCGGGGCTGCGCACCTTCTCCCGCTGGCTCCTCGAACGCCACGGCGCCCCAATCGGCGGCATCGACGGCATCGCCAGCCCCAAGGTGAAAAAGGGCCTCCCCCGCCCGATCAGCCCCACCGATGCAAGGGCTCTGGCCGACACCACCGGCGAATTCCACGACGAACCCTGGCTGCAGGCCCGCGACACCGCGGTCCTCCTTCTCCTCTATGGGGCCGGCCTTCGCATCGGAGAGGCCCTGTCCCTCACAGGCAGCATCCTGCCGCTCCCCGAAACCCTGCCCATCACCGGCAAGGGCCGCCGCCAGCGCACCGTAGTGCTGCTCCCCGTCGTCCGCGAAGCGATCAATCTCTACGTCCGCCTCTGCCCCTGGCCCCAATCCCGCGATGCACCGCTGTTCCGCGGCGCCAAGGGCGGCCCGCTCGATCCGGGCGTGCTTCGTGCAACACTCCGCAAGGCGCGCACAGCGCTCGGCCTGCCCGACAGCGCGACCCCCCACGCGCTCCGCCACAGCTTCGCCACCCACCTCCTCGCACGCGGGGCAGACCTCAGAACCATCCAGGAACTGCTGGGCCACGCCAGCCTGTCGAGCACCCAGATCTACACCGGGATCGACACTGCCCGCCTGCTGGACGTCTATCGGTCAGCGCACCCAAGGGGCTGAACGGTCATCGCCGATCCGCCTCGAACACCAGCATCAGCAGCCACACCAGCGTGATCACCGCCAGCCCAGACAGAACCCAGGGGTGCCCGATCGTCACCGCCGACCAGTCGAACTCGCCGCGGTTCATGCTCTTCAAATGGTTGAAATTCTGCGTCACGCCCACCACCAGGCCGAACACACCGGCCAGCGCCGCCAGATAGCGCCCAGCCAGCGGCGGCCGCGGCGATACCAGCAGGATCAGGGCAATCACCCCCAGCGCCGCTCTCTGGGTCCGGCAGTAAGGACAGGGCGCCACCAACGCCGCAATGTCCAGCCCAAGCGTCAGCAGCACCACCGCCATCACGCCCGCGGCCACCAGCCGCCGGTTGCACAGCAAGCCCGTAATCCGTTCCATCCGTCCCCCCGGCGCAATCCGCGCCCTGCATGAACCACGAGCGTGCTCCTGTCACCTCAATTGCCATTTGCACAGGCACCGGCCACTGTCGGCTATCGGGGGAGGAGTCACGCTTGGTCCAGACTGCTGCGAAGGCCGGCATCGGCCCGGTGATTGGCACGCTTCTCGTCACAACCACCATGATCGGCTCGGGCGTCTTCCTGCTCCCCGCCACCCTTGCCGCGGTCGGCACCATCTCGCCTATGCGCCCGAAATCGCCGACGCCATGCTCCGCCGCCAGCAGGCCGAAGCCGTCGTCACCGCCCGCAAGACCCTCGTCGAAGGCGCGGTCGGCATGGTCGAAATGGCCCTCGCCCAGCTTGGCGACAGGGGCGTCGTCACCCTCGACGAAGAGCGCAAGGTCGCCATGGTCTCCAACCTGATGCGCTCAAACACCCCGCCAGATGACCGCGAATACTGGTTCGAATGGCAGCAGCCTGGCCGCGCCGTCCCCATCCACCGGAAGGGCTGGGCAGTCCTGATTCTACTGCCCCTCGTGATGGCATCCTGCCCTGGCTGCCGGCCCTTTGGCTGCCAGAATGGCCTTCCCGAACCGATCCCTGGCCCTTTTTCGGCCTGTTCTTTGCGGCGCTCGGTCTCGGAC
>JBKDAC010000416.1:0-5295 GCA_046316515.1 Sandaracinobacter sp.
GGGTTGGGGCTTCATCTTCGTTCCTTCGTCACTACGACGAAGCCCCAACCCTCCTCAAATCACAACCTCAAATCTGTGCCATTGGTGCTGACGGGGGACACAGGCCCATAGAAAGGTCTCCGTCACACCGCGGTCCAGCGCAGCGCGTGCAGCCCCTGACACCAGCGGCCACTCCTCGCCCGCGCGATCAGGCTCCAGCACAAAGCCGGCCAGATAATGCTGCGACGACACGGGGTACCCCAGTTCCAACTGCACCGCTGCTCGCGCGCGCGCCATGCCCGACGCATCGGCTCTGGTGACGAAACTGTAATCCTCCAGTTGCAGCACATCCCAGGCAGGCCAGGCCCAGGCAGCGGGCATGTTCGCGCGCCGCAGGTCAGGGCTATCCGCGTCCAGAACCTGCGGCGCATAGAACAGCAGATGCGACACCGTCGGGGCGGCATGGCCGTCGACTGCCGCAGCTCGAACGGCCATGGTTGCTTCCCCCAGTCGAGCTCCCAGCCAATCGAGCCATGCGCGCTCGGCGGGCGAACGCACCCCGCGGACATCGGACATCGCGGGCGGCGGCGCACCTGTCTTCGCGGCCCACCGGCTGGTTGTGGCAGAGTCATAGAAGCATGGCCGCCCCGACGACCCAACCCACCACCAGGGCTCGCCCACCTGGAACAAGATGCGCGCGCCTTCGGCAGCAGCCAACATGCCGAACGCCCTGGCGATGCCGGCAAGCCAAGACATCGCGGCCGCGTTGCAGGGTGACAGCAGGGTGGAGGGCGGCTGCCATCCCGTAAGCGCCCGGTTTCCGTCAATGTCCCTCTGTGCCCATTCTGCAGGGGCATTGGCGTCGAACAGTTCGAACGACAACGACAGGATCACCTCAAACCCTGACCGTGCGGCCGCGCGAAGAAGCCCCCTATGCCAGGCTGCGGCCGAGCCGCACAAATTGCCCGAAACCTCAAACCGACCACCCGACGCCGGTGCCAGCGCATAGAAATGACTCATTCCCACATAGTGGTTCACGACCGCCCGATAGCCCAACGCCTCCCACTGCTCGACCAGGCGCTCAGGTGCCTGGTTATAGCTGTCGTCATAGGCAGAGCAGATCCGCATACGATGCTCCGGCAAGAAGGCGTCCCCGATCCGCAGGGTCGAACGCGGCCCGGTGACACGCCAGTTGCGGAACTCGACATATGTCGATGCAGCACTGGGCAAGGGCTGCGCCGTCCCGTCAAAGCCCGACGGCACCATCGAGATGAACATTCGGTCGACATCGCCGACATGCACTGCTTCGCCCGATTGACCAAAGCCGGCGCGAAGCGCCCCCATGTCCAATACAATACGCGCGGCCTGCGAGGTGCCCGTGGCATAGTTCCACAGGCGCACATACCATGTGCCAGCCGCGCCGGCCGCATCCCGACCTTCGATCGTCAGGACAGCTCCATTCACGGCGTCCAGCGGCATAACGCCCGGTCCGGCAACATAGTCGAACGACAGCGTGCAACCTTGGAGGTCGCGATCCGTCGCATAGGCCAGCAACGGGTGGGACCATCTGTCCCGCGTAGACCAGATCAGTCCGACAAGATCCGCACGCGTCAGGAAATCCAGCTCCAGCCGAAGCAGGTCCGTAGCAGGCACATGCGCCGCGGCCATCATCGGCCGGGGAAAATCCACTGTCCATAGGCTGGGACGGAACCGCTTGACCCAGCCGGTCCGCACCTGGTCCGAGGATGTCGCCAGATAGGATGGAACATCAACCACCGGCACGCTCCAGTGCCCGGCGCACGCCGCGCGCAATCTGTCGGCCCGACCGCGCCATGAACGCCACATCGCCCGAGGGCGCCGCCATGTTCACGGTCACCCGAACCGCACCACTGGGCGAATTTCCCGCCTCCACGCGCCCGCTCGAAGTCGGCACGAACAGCTCCGGGCCACGCTCGCCCACGACATAGGCGCGCCCCGGCCCGACAGGACCACCTGTCGCCCGTCCAGGCAAACCCAGCAGTCCCGATGCTGCTCCGCCAAGAAGCCCTCCAAGCCCGCCCCCCTCAAAACGCAATGCAGCAGCAGCAATTTCTCCCAGTGCGCGGCCGGCGACCCGCCCCAGATCCTCGAACTCCAACTTGCCGTTGCGGGCTGCCTGTCGCAGGGCCGCCTCGATGCCACGGCCGGTCAGCTGCGCCTGCCCGGCCAGATCATCCCGCATGGCAGCCCGCATCACTCCGACATCCCGCACAAAGGCATCGGTGTCGGCCCGAACCGACAGGGCAAGGCTATCGATATCAGTGTCCATCAGACGCCTCCTTCGTTTCCAGCGCGGCCAGCTCGGCCCGTGCCAAGGGCGTCGGGGCACTCGGTCCCGCTCGGCCATCCAGGGCTGTCCGCAACTCAAACACCGTCGAGTCCCAGAATTGCTGAGGGGCCCAGCCAAGCTGGCCTGTCGCCAGCGCAGCAGCCGACCGCGCAAGTTCCGCGAACCGCTTCACCCGCGGCCCCCGAAAACGGCAGCCAAAAGCTGCCGATACGGCACCAGCAAGGCCGCTAGGCCTATCTCCAGCAGCTCCGCCTCGAACTGACCGCGCTCGATCCACCGCCCATCCACGGACATGGCATGCCAGAACAGGGGCCCCACATCCCCCAGCCGCAGATCGCCGGCACCAGCGCGATCGAGCAGCGACAGCAGGCTGCCGATCTCTCCCTCCGCAGCCACAAGCGCGGAAAAGGTCGGCCGCAACACAACCTCTCCAGACCTGAGCGAAAGCGCCACTTCCCCCCTTTCAGGGTTCGCGACACTCACAACGCCTCCACCGGTCCCGAGCTCTCGAGCGACAGCGTGAAGCTGCGCTCCCCATTGAAGTCACCGGAGTAATCCAGCCGGGTCACCTGAAAGGATCCGCGCAGTCTTTCCCCACTTTCGAAGCTTACTTCGAACCTGTCGAGCGCACCCGAAAGCACGTGCGCTTTCAGCTGCAGCTCGGCCACCGAGCCCGTAAAAACACCCGCGCCACTGATAGAAACCGAACGCACCCCGCCCGAGGGCAGCAGCTCGCGCCACCCACCTGACCCCTTGTTCGTCACGACCACGGGCTCCGTCGCCAGGCTCATCTGCGTCGTGCGCAGCCCTGCGACCGTCCGGAAAATCTCCGGCGAACCCCCATCCCCGACCTTCAGCAGGAACGCCGCGCCACTCTCGATTGCCATCTCAATTCTCCCTTACCGAAAGCACGCGGAACTCCAGCTGGCCCAGCGTCCAGCCGCGCTGTGTTCGCCGCACGCTGCTCCGCAGCAGCCGCAGACCAACCAGCCGCAGTCCCGCAACCCGGATCGGCAGCGCCAGCACCACCCGCTCCACCTCAGCCAGCACCGTCTTCGCCGCCGCCAGCCCCTCGCGGCCGTCCCACAGGTTCACGGTAAAGCGATGCTCCTGCCCACTGCCACCTTGCCAGGGCCGAGACACGACAATGTCCGTCCCGATCGAAAGATAGGGCGGTCGCGCGTCGACCGGCGGTCCGTCAAAGATCGGGATGGCCAGCGTCCGCAGGACAGCATCACCGCCAAGCGCCGCGGCAAGGGCGCGCTGGATCTCAAGGCTGCTGCGCATCGACGCCTCACTCACCGTCATGATCCTCAGCCAGAATGGTGATCCGTCTCAGGGCGCGGTCGTCGATCTCGATGCCGGTCGGTCGCAGCACTTCGTTGCGCCAGCGCAGGCGCATATCCAGGGTCGGCCGAACACCATCCCGGATTGTCACGCGCCAGCGCCTCGCCGAATGGCGCGTATCTCCGCCGTCAACCGTGGGATCGCCCCGGCGTATGGGCTCCACCAGCGCCCATCGTTCGAACCGCGTTACCCAGGCCGAAACACGATCGCCGGCCGACCCGCGCACCTCATCCCTGCCTTCGAAGCGTACCCGCTCCGAAAGCCGTCCGGTAAACTCGTCCATTCGGAACTCCCGATTACATCCGGCGTGCGCGCCAGGGGCTGATCATCCGTCGAACGGCCGGCGGAATCCCCGGATCGTCGGCCGCATCCCGATGGCTAAAGAAGTGCGAAGCAACCCGAATCACCGCCAGCCGCAAGGCTTCAGGCACCCAGTTCCAGTCATTCGCCATGCCCGCGCGGTACCGCACCACAAGCTCGGTCCCGTCCGCAAGGTCGGTCAGCGCAAGCGATCCGCAACCCCGCCCATGTGCCCGAAACCGGACCTCCGACGGACCCAGCAAGCGCTGGGTGCCATCGGCAAACTCGGCCCGCGCTTCCACCAGCGCGCGGGCGGGTTCAGCCGTCAGCGACATCAAGCCCGACTGGACTGCACCCCGCTCCTCCACGTCCCGCTCGAGCAAGAGCAGGCCCAGCATGGCCTCGACGGTTTCGGTCGCCGCCCGCAGCATGCTCGCCAGAAGTGCATCCTCGCGGCTGTCTTCTATCCGCAGGAATGCTTTCAATTCGCCCAGCGCCGCTGCCGGCGGCGCCCTGTCCATGGTCAGCATCAGCGGTCCTCCACCCGAACAGTCAGGCTTCGCTCATCGATAACGCCGTCCGACAGCGTCACCCGATTGCCCACAACATAGACATGCCCGGCTATGCCCCCGCCGAGACGCACCGACGCCACAGCCCCGGCAAGTCCAGAACTCGAGACAATAAGCCCCCCCGGCTCATCCGGCCGCACACCCCAATTGCTCGCCGCGATCTGTGCATCCGGCCCCAGGGCAGCGCCCCAGTCGACACGATAGTCCAACAGTGCCTGCGGATCCTTCAGGAACATCTCTCTCTCCCTCAGGCCGGTGCGCCGATCTCGACGGACCAGGACTCGAAATCGGCGGTCCCACCAGGTGCCAGCGCCTGCGGCGGACAGGTGGTGACATAAAGAAGCCGGTTGCCGATCGTATCCAGCAGCGCGACATGATTGGCAGTTCCGGCTGCCAACACATTCGCGCCGCCCTTTGCTGCAACGGTGATCTTCCGCCCAGAACTGTCTCCAGGGCCCACGATGAAATCGCTTCCCGACAGGGTTGCTTCCGCCAGCCGGCCGCTCCATGCAGCCGCAAAGTTGGCAGGCTGCGAGGCCAGGGCGACCGCCCTGTCAGCCGCCGCAATGATTGCCAGCGCCCCATCCAGAACCTGATCCGCCACCCACTTGCCCATACACATTCTCCTTGCTGCCTTCATGCGTCCCGACGCAGCAGATCACTCTGCCTCGACCGCAATGCCATTGCCCTCCGCAGCCACCCGGAGCAGCCGCCGGTTACCCGGCGGCGGACCCGTCCCCGTCGACATGGTTATTGCGGGCGCTCCAGATG
>JBKDAC010000417.1:0-6048 GCA_046316515.1 Sandaracinobacter sp.
CCGCTGCGGACCCCCTTGGCCACCATCACCGGAACATACCAATGCTGGCCGGTGCCCATTTCGACACCCTGGAACAGGAATTTGTGGACCTGCCCCGGTGCCAAATCATTGACGTCGAGCTGGCTGATGACCTTTTTCCCGTCGATCAGGTCGCCGGTGTAAACGGTCTCCGCCGCCACCGGCGATGCCGACAACAGCAACGCGGCAAGCAGCGACGCTGCACTGCGAACCATGGCCTTCATTGCGCGCTCCTTCCCTTAAAGGTCTTCCTGCAGGCTGCGGCCTTTGCCGGCGCGGCTGCGCCGGCGTCGGACTAGTCGGGCGTGGGGCCTCGGCGCATCCGCATCAGAGCCTTCGATCCATCGGCAAACTGGCGCCGGCCACTGCCTCAGCCGAAATCGACCGGATCGCGGATGATCGGGCAGGTCATGCAATGGCCGCCGCCGCGGCCGCGGCCCAACTCTGCGCCGACGATGCTGATCACCTCAATGCCGGCCTTGCGCAGCAGGGCGTTGGTATAGGTGTTGCGATCATAGGCGAACACCACGCCCGGCGAGGCGCACACGAGGTTGGCGCCGCTGTCCCACTGCGTTCGTTCGCGCATATAGGCGTTTCCGCCGGTTTCGATAACGCGCATCTTCTTGACGCCCAGTGCTTCGCCGACAACATCCGTGAACCTGCCCTTGTCGCGGGTCAGCTCCACCCCGCCGGACTTGCTGCTGGGCCGGTAGGAATAGGTTTCGACCTTGTCCATGATATCGGGATAGAGCAGCACGCAATCGCGGTCGGCAAAGGTAAAGACGGTGTCGAGGTGCATCGCGGCGCGCAGTTTGGGCATCGCCGCCACGATGACACGCTCGGCCGCGCCCTTTTCGAACAGCGCCGCCGCCAGCTGGCTGATGCCCTGCCGCGAGGTGCGTTCCGACATGCCGATCAGCACATTGCCCTTGCCGATCGGCATGACGTCTCCGCCTTCGACCGTAGCAAGGCCGTGATCCTGGGTCGGGTCGCCCCACCAGACATTGACCTTACCGGCAAATTCCGGATGGAACTTGTAGATCGCGGTGGTCAGGATCGGTTCTTCATGCCGCGCCGGCCAGTAGAGCGAATTGAGCGTGACGCCGCCATAGATCCAGCAGGTGGTATCGCGGGTATACAGCGTGTTGGGCAGCGGCGGCAGCAGATATTCGGTGCCCCCGGCGGCCTCGCGGACGATGCAGATGGCCCCCTTGCCGGCCGCTTCGCCAAATTCTTCGAGGGATAGGCCGCCGATCAGCGTTTCGGCGAGATCGCGCGGAGCAAGGCTTTCGAGATAGCCGCGCAGTTCGTCGATGAAGCCCAGCCCGACCTGGTTGGGAACAACCTGGTTGTCGAGGATCCACTTGCGGGCTTCCGGAATCGCCACCGTCTCGGCAAGCAGATTGTGCATTTCGACAACATCGACGCCGCGTTCGCGCATTTTGTTCATGAAATCAAAATGGTCGCGCTTGGCATTATCAACCCACAGCACATCATCGAACAACAGTTCGTCGCAGTTGCTAGGCGTCAACCGCTGGTGGGCGCGGCCCGGCGCACAGACCATCACCTTGCGAAGTTGGCCGACCTCCGAATGCACACCGAATGTCATATCTTTTCCCTCACTTCCCAATGGAATTGTTGTTGTTTTCTGGCGCCACCCGCACCAGGCGTTTGTTGCTTCGCTGCGTCAGATAGTGATGGATCCGGTGATCAGGCCATACAGCGCATAGACCGCGCCGATGCAGAAGACGGCGAAGATCACCCATTCGCTGGTGGTGAACACCTGCTTGTTCTGTTCGCGGCGGGTCTGCAGATAGAGCAGCGTCCCCGGCGCGTAGATCAGGAACGACAGAACCAGAAATTTGGGGCCACCGGCGAACACCAGGAACAGCGAATAGATCGTCGCAAAGATCGCGACGGCCAAATCCTTCTTCAGATCGGCATCATTCGGCGCATAGGTTTCGCGGTTGAGCACCAGTTTGAGCAGATAGCCCGCCGAAAGCAGGAATGGCAGCAGCGAAAGGTGCGCGGTCAGCGACAAGGCGAAGGTGAAGGCGTCAGCCGAAAACAGGGTCGCGACCAGCACCAGATTGACCAGAATGGCGCTGAACAGCAACGCAGTCGAAGGCACGCCCTTGTCGTTTTCCTTACCAAGGAACGCCGGCATGTCGCCCTTCTTCGCCGCGATCGAAAGCACTTCAGCCGCCATCAACGTCCAGGCGAGGTAGGCACCGAGCACCGAAACAATAACACCGGCGCCGATGAACGCCGCACCCCACGGGCCGACAACATGGGCCAGAACGCCGCCGACGGACGGCTGGCTCAATTGCATGATCTCGGCACGCGGCATGACGCCGAACGACAGGATCGACACCGAAGCGAACAGCGCCAGCACCCCAAGGAAGCCGACGACGGTCGCAAAGCCGACGTCCTCACGCTTTTGGGCAAAGCGCGAATAGTTGCTGGCGCCTTCGATGCCCAGGAACACGAACACCGTGATCAGCATCGTCGCCTTCACCTGCTCGAACAGCGAACCGTAATCCTTGACAGCAGAGCTGGCGCTGGTGACGTAAACATCGCTGTTGCCATGCAGAACGGTGAAATCCGAACCCTCGCCACCCCACAGATTGTCTGCGAACACCTTGGCATCAAAGGCAAAAATCACCAGCACAAGGAACAGGATCAGCGGAATGATCTTGGCGACGGTCACGATCTTGTTGATCGCCGCCGCCTCCTTGGTGCCGCGCAGCACCATGAAATAAAAGGCCCAGATGCCGATGGATGACACGCCCACGGCAATAATCGTGTTGCCTTCGCCAAAGGCCGGAAACACCGCCCCCAGCGTCGACTTGATCAGCACCCAGTAGGAGGCGTTGCCGACACAGGCGCTGGCCCAGTAACCGAACGCAGAGGCGAACCCCAGATAGGGACCGAAGCCGGCCCGCGCATAGGCGTAGACCCCGGCATCAAGCTCGGGCTTTCGGTTGGCCAGCGTCTGGAAGACGAACGCCAGCATCAGCATGCCGGCACCGGCAATGGCCCAGGCGATCAGCGCGCCATAGACGCCGGTGGCCATGGCGAAGTTGCGCGGGATCGAGAACACCCCGGCGCCGACCATGCCGCCGACCACCATCGCCGTCAGCGCGCCTCGGGAAATCTTCTCTTCAGCCATATTCGCCCCCCCAATCTGCGCAATTTCCCCGCGCAATTTCACCCTGCCAACCTCCGAGAGCCTGCACCTGGCGGCCGCAACTATGGCCAGCCCTGGCCCGACGATGCCGACCCCAGTTGTTCCCTCCGTTTCGGAACCCTATGCTTGTAATGCCGCCTTCGACAGCAAATCAAGTAGCAAATACCGGTTGACGGCAAATGGCGCAGGACATAGGCTGTGCGCAATTTCGACTCCGTTTTTCGGGCACAGCGTCCGATCCATCGGCATGGTTACAACTATGCATCTTTACAGATATGTGTCGCTACAGCTATGTGTCGCTACAGCTATGTGTCACGTGAAATAGAAGCCGGTGGGACGAAATTGTTTTCACGCGTATTTTTTGAATGAATATTCCTGATGTTCAAATTACGAAGCATTTTTACAGTGTTTCGAATAATATAATTTTGCACTGTTAAATAAAATCGTGAAATTTTACGCGTGTGTCGGGGAAACGTCCGTGGGCGGAAGCGGGATAATTCATGACGATATGCTGGCCGACCGCCGGGCCAGTTCCCCTGCGCGCAGACGCCTCATCTACCTGTCCGCAGCTTTTTCGGCGCTGATTGCTCCTGTCCCTCTTGCAGCGGCAGAGGAAGTGCCAGCGTCGCAGCCCGCGCCGCCCGCGCTGATTCTCACCCCGGATGCCGAAGAGCATCTTCGCCGTGGCCTGGCAAATTTCCGGGCCGGCAATTTCGTCGGCGCCATCAATGAATTCCAAACGACACTGCGCCTCACTGGCCTGCCCCCGACACCGCACCAGCAGGCTTCGGCTTACGCAGACGAGGCAGAAGCCAGATTGAGGGGCCAGTCCTTCCAGTTCAGCGGCTATGCGCTGCTCGGCGGTGGCAATTATGCCGAGAACTATACCGAGGCGGGGAGTGGCGAACTGAACTCGGCTTTCTTCAGCGCGCGCGCGGGTGGCCGCGCCAACTATCAGTTGTCGCCGACAAACCGGCTCAATCTGAACCTCGATTATCGCTTTCGCCGTTATAGCGACGCTGATCGCCGTGACTTTCATGACCTGCGCTGGAACGCCAATGTCGCTCACAATGCCGGAGATGCCAATGTCGCCGTCGGCGTGCGCGGCCGTGCCAGCTATCGCGGCGACAGCCAATGGCGCAACGACTATGGCCTGTTCACCCAGATCCGCTGGCTCGTCGGCGCCAATGACCAGTTGAATTTCGGCGCCGAAATTCGCCGCCGCTCTTATCCCGAAGGCCGGGAACGCTCCCGATCGCGCGATATTGTCGAGTTCAGCGGCGGCTGGACCCATGCGCTGCTGGACGGCCGCGCGAGCATCAGCCTGAATGCCGCAGCGGGCCTTGAAAACGCCACCCAAGCCAGAATTGATGGCGATTCGAGTTTCGTCAGCCTGTCGTCAACGTTTGACTACTCGATCACCGATCGTTTCGGCGGCTATGTGACGGTTTGGTGGCAGAACGACGCCTACAGTACCGAACGTTTCGACTATACCCCAGGCGGCGATCGCATTTCCGTCAACCCGATCCGCAACGACGATCTGGTCGAAGTCGGCGGCGGCCTGACCTATGAACTTGGTGAGCTCTGGTCTCTCAATGCCGATCTTTTGTGGATTCGCGACTATTCCAACCTGATCTTCATCAACTACAGCTCGACAGAATTGCACTTAACCCTGCGCAAGGATTTCTGATGCCGCACCCGGTTGCTGGGCAACGCCGTTGTGGGCACAAGTCTGTGATATCGCAAAGGAGGGTGTTGGCAATGCAACGATCAGCGCAACTACTGCTCGCCTTGGCACTCACTGGCTGCACGGTCGGCCCCGATTATGCCCGTCCCGAAATCAACAGCCCCACCGCCTGGCGCCACCCGCCGCCGCCACTCAATACCACCGCCGTAGCCGATGCCGCGAACACACTCTGGTGGGAACAGTTTGGCGATCCGGTCCTCGACCAGCTCGTTGCTGAGGCACTGGGCAGCAACCTCGACATCCAGATCGCTGCTGCCCGGGTTGATCAGTTCGTCGGCGCCCTCGGGGCCACCCGGTCGCAGTTGTTCCCGCAAATCGGCTATGGCGGCCGAGCAACTTCCGCTCAGGCCAGCAGGCTGGGCGTTCCGCCGCTGCCGCCAGGCTTTGATCCGACGTTTTCGCTTTTTGAAGCGTCACTGGCCGCAAACTGGCAGATCGACCTGTTCGGTCGCGTTCGCCGCCAGACCGAAGCTGCACAGGCGCAGGTCTACGCCAGCGAGCAGGGCCAACGCGGTGTGGTGCTGACCCTCGTGAGCAACCTTGCCACCAGTTACATTGCGCTGCGAGCCCTTGATCGCCAATTGGAGATTGCGCGCGCAACGGCTGCAAACTTTGAAAAGACCGCGAAGATCTTCGATTTGCGCTTCAAACAGGGAATCATCTCCAAAACTGAGGTGATGCAGATCACTTCGCAGGTCCAGCAGGCCAGAACGGCAATTCCGGCCTTTGAACAGGCCATCGCCGCTCAGGAAAACCTCATCTCGATCCTCCTCGGCCGCAACCCGGGGCCAATTCCGCGCGGCAAGACAATCGACGAACTGTTGGTGCCACAGATTCCTGCCAATCTGCCCTCCACCCTTCTCGAACGTCGGCCGGATGTGTTGCAGGCTGAACAGAACCTTGTTGCCGCCAATGCCAATGTCGGTGCAGCCCGGGCGCTCTATTACCCCAACATATCGCTCACCGGCCTGCTTGGTACGGTCAGCACCGATTTCGGCAGGCTGTTTTCCGGTGATGCCCAGGCCTATTCGCTGGCTGCCAGCGTCGCTGGGCCAATCTTTACCTTCGGCGCCATAAAGGGGCAGAACAGAGC
>JBKDAC010000418.1:0-6172 GCA_046316515.1 Sandaracinobacter sp.
TGATGCTCACGGCGCTGATGGACTCGGCGCCGACCGGGGCCCCGCAGGGCCATGCCGACGTGGGGGCGGCGGTGGGGGCGCTGCTGGCTGCGGCGGATGCGGACCCGGCCTTTGCCGCCGAGACGCTGCTGCTGCCGAGCGAGGCGCTGATCGGCGACCAGATGCCGAGCGTGGACCCGGAGGCGATCCACGGGGCGCGCGAGGGGCTGCGCCGATCGCTGCTGGCGGCCCATTCCGAGCGCCTGTGGGAGGCCTGGCATGGGTGCGACGCGCGGGGCGATGACCGGTCTGCCCGGGCGAAGGGGTTGCGTCGATTGAAGGGCATCCTGCTGTCGTTGCTGCTGGCGGCGGACGATCATGACGCGACGGCGGCGGCCTTTCTGCAGTTTGCGGATGCCGAGTGCATGACGGACCGGATGTCGGCTCTGACCGCGCTGAGCCATTCGAAATCGGTGGAGCGGGACGAGGCGCTGAAGCTGTTCGAGCAGCGCTATTCCGAGTTTCCCGAGGTGCTGGACAAATGGTTCCTGGTGCAGGCCGGTTCCAGCCGGGCCGATACGCGGCTGGCGGTGGAGCGGCTGGCGGGGCATGGGCGGTTCGACCGGCGCAATCCCAACCGGCTCAGGGCGCTGGTGCTGGGCTTTGCGATGAACCAGACGCGGTTCCACGACCGGGAGGGCGCGGGCTATGCGCTGCTGGCGGCGCATGTGCTGGAGGCCGACCGGATCAACCCGCAATCTGCTGCGCGGCTGGTGCAGCCGCTGGCGCGCTGGCGCCGCTTTGCCCGGCCTTGGGGGCCGTTGATGCGGCAGGCGCTGGAGCGGATCGCCGCCAGCCCGGACCTGTCGCGCGATCTTGCCGAAGTGACCACCACCAGTCTTGCCTGAAAGCCGTTCGATGCGCCGACCGCTTGCCCTTTTGCTTACCGCTGTGTTGCTGGCTGCCGGACCGGCGTCTGCGCGTGCGCCGGTTGCTGCCCCGGCTGCTGCTGCCGTGCAGGCGCCTGCGCCGCTGGCGGAGCTGGTGCGCAGCGTGGACATCCCCTTCGAGCAGTTCAGGCTGGCGAACGGGCTGAGGGTGATCGTGCACACCGACCGCAAGGCGCCGATCGTATCGGTGAACGTGTGGTATCATGTTGGGTCGGTGGACGAGCCGGTGGGGCGGTCGGGCTTTGCGCACCTGTTCGAGCACATCATGTTCCGCGGATCGGAGCATAGCCGGGTCGACCATTTCAAGCCGCTGGAGGAAGCCGGCGGGACGCAGTTCAACGGCACGACCGACTTTAACCGGACGAATTACTTCCAGACCGTGCCGACGCCGGCGCTGGACCTGGCGCTGTTCCTGGAGTCGGACCGGATGGGGTGGCTGTTGCCGGCGCTGACGCCCGAGGTGCTGGCATCCGAGCGGGACATCGTGCTGAACGAGAAGCGGGACGGCGAGAACCAGCCCGGCGGGCTGCTGTTTCCGGCGCTGCTGGCGGCGCTGTATCCGGCGGATCATCCTTATTCGATTCCCGCGATCGGGCGGGAGCCCGACCTGAGGGCGGCGAGCGTGGAGGATGCGAAGCGCTGGTTCCGCACCCATTATGGCCCGAACAATGCGGTGCTGGTGCTGGCCGGAGACATCGATACGAAGACCGCGCGGCCGATGGTGGAGCGCTGGTTCGGGCAGATTCCCCCCGGGCCCACGCCGGCGCGCTGTGCGAGCCCGGTGCCGCAGCGGCGCGCGACGACGCGACAGACGCTGACCGACACGGAGGCGACCACTCGGCTGGTGCGTGCCGGGCCGCTGCCGGGGCAGGACACGCCCGGGCTGGCGGCGCTGGAGGTGGGGCTTGCGACCCTGGGTGGTGGGCCGACGTCGTTGCTGTTCGACAAGCTGGTGCGGACCGAGCGACTGGCGGTGGGGGTGTCGGCGTCGGTTGCGAGCTGGGAGGGGGCGAGCCTTGCACTGGTGAGCGCCGAGGTGCGGCCGGGGGTGGACCCGGCGACCGTGGAGCGGCGGATCGACGAGCTGCTGGCGCAGTGGAAGGCGGAAGGGCCGAGCGCGGAGGAGCTGGCCCGCGTGGCGACGCGGGCTGTGGGCGGCACCATTCGCGGGCTGGAGCAGGTGGGCGGTTTCGGCGGCAAGGGGCAGGCGCTGGCCGAGGGTGCGGTGTTTGCGGACGATCCGGCGGATTACAGGCGGCAGCTGGCGGAGAGTGCGGCAGCGACGCCCGAGACGGTGAAGGGCGCGGCAGCGCGCTGGCGGGGGGCAGGCGATCATCGCGTGATGCTGATGCCTGGTGCGCGCAACCCGACGAGCGTGACGGCGCCGCAGGCGGCGCGCACGGTTGCGCGCGCCGAGGCGCCTGCGGCCACCGGGTTCCGCCCCGAGGGCACGCCCGCCGATCGCAAGGCGGGTGCGCCGGCGGTGGGCGAGGTGACCCGGCTGGCAGCGCCGACGGTTGAGCGCGCGAAGCTGTCGAACGGGATGGAGGTGCAGTTCGTTGCCAACAGCGCGGTGCCGGTGGTGCGCGTGCAGCTGGCGCTGGACGGCGGGATTGCCGCCGACAGCCGCACGAAGCCGGGGACGCAGCGGTTGATGCTGGGGGCGCTCAGGGAAGGGACGGCCGGTGCGCTGGGGCCGCTGGACGGGCCGGAGATCGCGCGGCGGCTGGAAGCGCTGGGCGCGTCGGTGTCGGCCTCTGCCGCGCTTGACCGGACGCGGTTCAGCCTGAATGCGCTGACACCCAACCTGGGGCCGTCGCTGGCGCTGTTTGCCGACATCGTGGCGGCCCCGACCTTTCCGGAGGACCAGCTGGAGCGCATCCGGGGGCAGGCGCTGGCGAGCCTGGCGTCGGAGGGGACGGAGCCGCAGGGAATCGCCTTTCGGGCGGCGCCCGCGCTGCTGTTCGGGCCGGACCATCCCTATGGGCAGAGCCTTTCTGGGAACGGGACGCCGGACGGCGTGAAGGCCGTGACAAGAGCGGACCTGGCCGCCTTTCATTCGGGCATCCTGCAGCCCGATCGGGCCGTGCTGTTTGTGGTGGGCGACACCAGCCTTGCCGCCATCCGGCCGCTGCTGGAGCAGCATTTCGGCAAGTTGAAGGCCAAGGCCCCGCCCTTGGGCGTCCTGACCGCGCCGGTGGTGGCGCCGGCGCCGCAGGCGGCCGGGCGGATCATCCTGTATGACCGGCCGGGTTCGCCGCAATCGTTCATTCTGGCCGGCAGTCCGCTGCCCATCACCGGGCGCAACGACATCCTGCCGCTGAGCCTGGCCAATGACGTGTTCGGCGGGCTTGCGACGAGCCGGCTGTGGCGGCTGCTGCGCGAGGAGAAGGGCTGGTCCTATGGGGCGTCGTCGTCGGCGTCTGCGACCGCGCGCGAGATGCCCTTCCTGCTGACGGCGCCTGTGGACCGGGCGCAGACGGGGCCCGCGATCGCCGAGATCCGGCGGCGGCTGGGGGAGTTTCGCACCACCAACCCGCCGCAGCCGGCCGAAGTCGACCGGGCCCGGGCGTCTTCGATCCGCAGCCTGCCTGGGGATTTCGAGACCGGCGGTGCAATGCTGGGCGCGCTGGAGCGGGCGGTCGTGCTGAAGCTGCCGGACGATTATCTGGCGACGCTGCCGGGGCGGATCGAGGCGGTGCCCATGGACGCGATCCGCGCGGCGCCGATGCCGGCGGCGGGCGCGCTGGCCTTCATCGTGGTGGGCGACCGGGCGACGGTGGAGCCGCAGCTGAAGGCGCTGGGGCTGCCGGTGGAGGTGCGGGCGGTGGGCCAGGACTGATCGCCTGACGGCAATCCCCTGATAAGCGCGGGCTTGCCGGTGGCGTGCCCTTCGGGTTCAATGCCCGCGGAGGAGAGGAGAATGGCAAGAACCCTGTCGCGCGCGGACTTCGAAGCCGCGCTCGTGACCACGCATCTGCCGACGCTGGCCGTCTGCACAGTGCAGGCCAGCGGGGATGACCGGCTGCTGGACCTGGCGACCCCCGTCTATGATTTCTGGGGCGACGGGATGGGCGACTTTCCCGAGGCCGTGCAGGCCGAGATCCGCGCCGAGGCGGACCGGGTGCTGTGGCCGATCCTGACCGGGGCGGCCAAGGCAGCCGCGGTGCCGTCGGACGCGCGCATCCAGCGGATGATCAGCTGGATTGCAGGCGGCGAGGTGCCGGCCCATTACCTGCCCTTCCTGATGGAAGAGCTGATGCTGGATGGGGTGGACCGGCGGGCGCCGGCGCCGATGGAGATGCCGCGCAAGCCGAGCGCGCGGGTGATCGGGGCCGGCATGTCGGGCCTGCTGGCGGCGCATCGGCTGCGGCAGGCCGGCGTGGACGTGACCATCCTGGAGGCGAATGACGATGTGGGCGGCACGTGGCTGCTGAATCGCTATCCAGGCGTGCGGGTCGACACGCCCAATCACCTCTACAGCTATTCCTTCGAGCCCAATCATGACTGGCCCGAATTCTATAGCCAGGGCGATGTGCTGCTGGCCTATTTTCAGCGCTTTGCGACCCATCATGGCCTGCGCGACCACATCCGCTTCAACACACGGGTGGCCGAGGCGCGCTGGGACAATGGGGCGGGCAAGTGGCGGCTTTCGACCAGCGGTGGGGCGTTCGAGGCCGACATGCTGGTATCGGCGGTGGGGCAGCTGAACGAGCCGCGCTTTCCGGACATTCCCGGGCGCGAGAGCTTTGCCGGGCCGGCCTTTCATTCGGCGCGGTGGCGGCACGATGTCGACCTGGCCGGCAAGCGCGTGGCGGTGATCGGGACGGGTGCGTCGGCCTTCCAGTTCGTGCCGGAGATTGCGCCGCATGTGGCGCATATGGACGTGTTCCAGCGCACGCCGCCCTGGCTGGGGCCGACGGACAATTATCATGATCCGGTGCCGGACGCCTTTCAGTGGGCGGTCGAGCATGTCCCGAGCTATGACAAATGGTATCGCTTCTGGCTGTTCTGGATGCTGACGGACGGGGTGCTGCCGCATGTGCGCGCGGACGAGGGCTGGAACGGCCCGGCGGGCACCATCGGGGCTGCCAATGCCGAATTGCGCGCGGCGCTGGTGGAGAAGATCCGCGCGCAGGTAGAGGCGCGGCCCGAGCTGCTGGGCCATGTGGTGCCGAGCTACCCGTTCGGGGGGAAGCGATCGCTCCGTGACAATGGGGTGTGGCTGAAGGCCCTGCAGCGCGCGAATGTGGACCTGGTGACCGATGCGATTGCCGCGATCGAGCCGGACGCTGTGGTGACGGCCGACGGCACGCGGCATCCGGCCGATGTGCTGATCTATGGGACCGGGTTCGAAGCTTCGAATTTTCTGAAGAGCTTCAAGGTGACGGGGCTTGGGGGGCAGGACCTGCATGCGCGCTGGCAGGGCGACGCCCGTGCCTATCTGGGCATGTGCGTGCCGGGGTTCCCGAACTTCTTCATGATCTATGGGCCGAACACCAACATCGTGGTCAATGGCTCCATCATCTTCCTGTCGGAATGCGCGGTCACCTATATCGCGGAGGCAGCACGGCTGATTGCCTCTGCCGGCCCGATCAGCGTGAAGCAGTCGGTGCATGACGCCTTCAATGCGAAGGTGGACGCGGAGAATGCGAAGATGGCCTGGGGCCAGCCGGGCGTGACGAGCTGGTACAAGAATGCGAAGGGGCGGGTGAGCCAGAACTGGCCCTTTGCGCTGGTCGATTACTGGCAGGCGACCCGCAGGCCCGACCCGGCGGATTTCGAGCCGACCTCGCCGGACAGGGCGGCAGCCGCCTAGCGCGCAGGGAGACCGTCGAGCAGGTCGTCGAAGAAGAGGGCGACAAGGCCCGCGCGCGAGGAGACGCCGGCCTTGGAATAGACCTGGGTGAGTTGGGCCCTGACTGTGCCCTGGGCGGCACCGCGCAGATCGGCGATGCCGGCAATGTCGAAGCCCTTGAGGGCGAACAGGGCCACATCCGCCTCTGCCGGGGTGAGGCCCCATTGGGCAAAGCGCTGCGCCACCAGATCGGCCAGTGCGCCGTGTGCCACCGCGAGTGCATCGGCGCTGCGCCGGGCATCTGCCAGAAGAATTCGCAGCTCGATCGCGCCCAGCAGGACGCCTGCCACCAGCGCCAATGCGATCAGGCCCTCGATCGCCACATGCGGCTGCCAGCCTTCGGCGCGCACATCGGCGAGAATGCGCAGCCCCTCCTCACCCATCC
>JBKDAC010000419.1:0-15977 GCA_046316515.1 Sandaracinobacter sp.
GGCTGGCGGGGCTGTTCATCGGCACCTTCGTGGTGATCGACGGGGCCTATTTCACCGCGAACCTGACCAAGATACCCGATGGGGGCTGGTTCCCGCTGGCGGTGGGGCTGGTTGCCTTCACCATGCTGACGACCTGGGCGCGCGGGCGCTTCCTGATGAACCAGCGGCTGACCGAATCCGCGATGCCGATGGAGGTGTTCATCAAGTCCGCCTCGCGCACGGCAACGCGGGTGCCGGGGACCGCGGTTTTCATGACCTCGACCGCCACCGGCGTGCCGCACGCGCTGCTGCACAACCTGAAGCACAACAAGGTGCTGCACGAGCGCATCCTGATCCTGACAGTGATCATCGACGAGATCCCCTTCATCGACATGGAGGACCGGATCGAGGTGGTGGACCTGGGCGAGAATTTCTATCGCATGATCCTGCGCTATGGCTTCATGCAGCAGCCCGACGTGCCCGCGACGCTGAAGATCGTGGAAAACTGCGGGCCGCTGATCAAGATGATGGACACCAGCTTCTTCCTGGCGCGGCAGACCCTGCTGGCATCCGACCGGCCAGGCATGGCGCTGTGGCGGGAAAAGCTGTTCGCCTGGATGCTGAGGAACGCGGAAAGCGCGATGGAGTTCTTCAAGCTGCCGACAAACCGGGTGGTGGAGCTGGGGAGTCAGGTGGAGATCTGAGATCCAAGGCGGCTGCAGTTAGCGCGCAGCGCTAATCCACAGACTCGCCGTGATCCCGGCCGGCGGGCGGAGGCCTTCAGGCCGACGAATCCGTCCGACGCGCGGGCTTTGCCCGCAATCTTTCTTTTTCTATTCTTTATCTGGGCCGGACTCGCGCTGCTTGGCTGTGCGGCCGGCGCTTGGCCGTGAGGGCCGATGCTGCGCGTGAAGGGCCGGCCACGCGGCAAAGCCGTGCGAGTCCGGCTGGGAAGGGAAGGGCAGGCAGATGGCGGCACAGCCGCCTCGTCGGACGCGTCTTCTGGCGTTGCCAGCCGAACGCCGGCCGTGTCTGCGGCAAGTCTGCCGTCCAGTGCTGCGCACAGGCGGCGGCCGCCTTCGACAAAAAAGTAGGGGCGGCAAAGCCGCCCCTCCGTCGGACTGATCGCGGGCAGAGACCCGCAATTCAGCCGTCCGAGCTTTCAGCGAGTCCGCCGCCAGTGCTGCGCACAGGCGGCGGCCGCTTGCAGCTTACTTCGCGACTTCAGCAGCCTTGGCTTCGACGGCAGCGGCAGCAGCTTCGGTCTTGCCAGCAGCGTCGGCCACGGCGCCGGCAGCGGCGTCGACGGTGCCGGCAGCAGCGGCGTCAGCAGCGCCAGCGGCAGTCGCAGCGGCGTCGGTGGCAGCAGCTGCGGTCGTCGCAGCAGCGGCGTCGACGGTTGCAGCAGCGGCGTCGACGGTGGCGTCGGCAGCAGCGGCGGTGTCGGCAGCGGCTTCGGCGGTGGCGTCAGCGGCCTTCTTTTCGCCGCAGGCGGCGAGGACGGCGAGGCTGGCGACAGCAGCGATGGTGAGAGCCTTGTTCATAACTGACCTCCTTAGGCGGGCAACGGCGCCCAGTTGTTGCAGGCCATTCCGGCACTCTGCCCCCGCGCAGGAGGCCAGAACCCAGTACGGGGACCTAGCGGCCGCAAACCCGCTCCGCTCGGCAGGTCATTCTGTCGAGCGGGAGCGAAGTTCGCGGCCATTGCAACATGGTTGCGCATATTTCAAGCCCTGTTGTTGACAATCCCCCGTCGCGCCAGCAGGGCAGGTGCGGGAAGCGGCTTGGCGACGGACACGGAAGCGGGCAGAAGGGCCTTGTGACCGACAGACATCAGACCCCGCCCACCGCCGAAAACCCCATCTGCCTCGGCACGCGTGCCTCGCCTCTGGCGATGGCGCAGGCCCATATGGCTGCCGCCGCCCTTCGCCAGGCGCACGGCCTGCCCGAAGCCGCGATTGCCATTCATGCGGTGCAGACCGTCGGCGACAAGGTGCTGGACCGCCCCTTGGCGGAGATCGGCGGCAAGGCGCTGTGGACCAAGGAGCTGGATGGCGCGCTGATCGAGGGGCACATCGATTTTGCCGTGCACTCGATGAAGGATGTGGAGACCGAGCTCGCCCAGGGTATCTGCCTGGCCGCCGTGTTGGAGCGGGCTGACCCGCGGGACCGCCTGGTGGGCGCTGCGCGGCTGGCGGATCTGCCCGTAGGCGCCATTGTGGGCACGTCGAGCCCGCGGCGGACGGCGCAACTGCTGAACCGGCGGCCGGACCTGCAGGTGGAAATCCTGCGGGGCAATGTGCAGACCCGGCTGAAGGCGATCGCTGAGGGGCGCGCCGCCGCGACCTTCCTGGCAGCGGCCGGGCTGGACCGGCTGGGCTTGGCGGAAGGCCATGTGCTGCCGATCGGGGACTGGCTGCCGGCAGCTTCGCAAGGGATCGTGGGTATGACATGCCGGGCCGACGATGCCCGCATGCAGGCTCTTTTGGGCGCGGTGAACCATAGCCCCTCCATGGCCTGGCTTGCGGCCGAACGGGCGGTGCTGGAAGGGCTGGGGGGCAGCTGCCACACCAGCGTCGCGGCGCATGCCTGGGGAACCGGAACGTTGCATCTGGCTGCCGAGTTGCTGAGCCCGGACGGGCGGGACCGGATCGACGAAACGCTGGAGGGGCCGGACAGCGATCCGCGCGGCCTGGGCCTCACGCTGGCCCGCGCGCTGATGGCGCGCGCCACGCCGGCGATTCGCGCATCGTTGGAGCCGGTCAGCCCGGTTCGCGCTTGACCCGCCCGCTGTTGCTGCTGACCCGGCCGGCCGAGGAGGCCGGGCGCACGGCAGCGGCGGCGCAGGCGCTGGGGTTCGAAACGCTGTTGGCCCCGCTGCTGGAGATCGGGCCGCTGCCCTTTGCAGTGCCGGAAGGCCCCTTCGAGGCCATCCTGTTCACGAGCGCGCGGGCCCCCGGGCTTGTGGCGGCCGCAGCGCCCGGGCTGACCGGCTTGCCGGCCCATGCCGTGGGCGCGCGGACGGCCGAGGACGTGGAGCGCGCGGGATTTCGCCTGGCCGGCATGGGAGAGAGCGACGGGACCGCGATCCTGCGCGACATGGCGGCTGCCGGAATTCGGCACGTGCTGCACCTGGCCGGCGAGGCGACTGCGCCGCTGTCGGTGCCGCCGGGGGTGGCGCTGGTGCGGGTAGCGGTTTATGCGGCACGGCGCGTGGCAGGTCTTCCAGAGGACGCGGGGGATGCGCTGCGGCAGGGGCGCGTGCTGGCGACCATGCTGTTTTCGGCGCGCACGGCCCGGCATTTCCGGGATCTGGTCGAGCTGGCAGGACTGCCGGTGCAGGCGCTTCGCATCGTGGGGTTGAGCCCTGCCGTGGTGACGGCCGCCGGCCCCGGCTGGGCGCGTGCGGAGGTGGCGGAGCGGCCCGATCTGGCGGGGGCTCTGGCCGCGGCGCGGTTGCTGTGGCAAGGTGTGGCGGATGGCCGATAATCCTGCCGACAGCCACTATGACGAACTGGACCGGCTTGCGGCCAGAAGCCTTGCCGCGCGCGAGACCGCGGCTGCGGCCCAGGCCCCCGGCCGGCCGCGCGCGCTGTGGCCCTGGGCGCTTGCCGGGCTGCTGTTTGTCTTTGCACTGGGCTTGTTGGGGAGCCCGGTGTTCGAGCGCGAGCTGCGCAGCCAGCTGCCGCCCGCGCTGCAGGCGGAGGGTTCCGCGCCGGCTGACCCCCGGGTCGATGCGCTGATAGAGCGGGTGTCGCGGCTGGAGGCCGAGGGTGCGCGACCGGCGGCGACTGCCGCGGTTCCGAATGATGTGAACGTATTGGCTTTGCGCCTGCAGGCGGTGGAAAGCCGGGCTGTTGCGGCAGAGAGCAACGACACGAACCTGATCGCGCGCCTGGATGCGCTGGCGGCCGAAGTGGCGCGCACGAGCAGCACGGTGGTGGAAACCGACGGACGTACGCGGGACCTGTTCCTGCTGTCGGTCGCGCGGCGGATGCTGGAGGCTGGACGGCCGCTGACGCCTATCGAGGGCGTGATCGACACGCGCTTCCGGGCCTCGGATGCCGTTGCGGTCGATGCGCTGGCTGCCTGGTCTGCTGCGCCGCAGACCAAGCGGACCCTTGCGAGCCGGCTGGAGGCGCTGGCCGAAGCGCCAGCGCCCGGGGACAGCGACGGCTGGTGGAGCCAGCTGAAGGCGCGGCTGGCGGGGCTGGTGACGATTCGGGGGGAAAAGGCGACTGTGGCGGCCGACAATACGGCGTTGATGGCCCAGGCGCGGGCTGCCATGGCGGCAGGCGATGTGGGGTTGGCGGTGTCGGCCCTGGGGGCGGGCAACTGGCCACCCGCGGTGCGCGAGTGGATAGGCGATGCGCAGGCACTGGTTGCCGCCGAGGAGGCACTGGGTCGGCTGGAGAGCGGTGCGCTGGAAAATGGCGTTGGTGCCCTGCAGGCTGCCGTGAGGCCTTCCGCCAACTGATCGGACGCACGGTTAGCTCTTGCGGATTATGCAGCGGCCAGGCCAGCAAACTTGCGCCCGGCTTGCTGCACCAGCTAACGAACGCGCATTCTGGCATAAACAGCGGGATTGGATGAGGCATGCGCGTCGCAATGATCGGCTCGGGATATGTGGGCCTTGTGTCTGGCGCCTGCTTTGCGGATTTCGGGCATGAGGTTGTCTGTGTTGACAAGGACCCCGGCAAGATCGAGCGGCTGAAGCAGAATGTGATGCCGATCTATGAGCCGGGGCTGGATGTGCTGGTCGAGACCAATGCGAAGGCCGGGCGGCTGAGCTTCACGACCGACCTGGCCGAGGGGATGATGGGCGCCCAGGCGGTGTTCATCGCGGTGGGCACACCATCGCGCCGCGGGGACGGCCATGCCGATCTCAGCTATGTTTATGCGGCTGCCGAGGAGATGGCGCGGAACCTGGAAGCGTTCGCCGTGATTGTCACCAAGTCGACCGTGCCGGTGGGCACAGGCGACGAGGTGGAGCGGATCATCCGTGCGGCAAATTCGAAGGCCGATTTCGCGGTTGCCTCAAACCCGGAGTTCCTGCGCGAGGGGGCTGCGATCGCCGACTTCAAGCGGCCTGACCGGATCGTAATCGGGGTGGAGGATGACCGGGCCCGGGCCGTGCTGGAAGAGCTGTATCGCCCGCTCTATCTGAACCAGGCGCCGATTATGGTGACCAGCAGGCGCACGGCCGAGCTGACCAAATATGCGGCGAATGCCTTCCTGGCGACCAAGATCGGCTTCATCAACGAGATGGCCGACCTGTGCGAGAGGGTGGGCGCCAATGTGCAGGATGTCGCGCGCGGCATCGGGCTGGACAATCGGATCGGAGGCAAGTTCCTGAACGCGGGGCCGGGGTATGGGGGCAGCTGCTTCCCCAAGGACACGTTGGCGCTGATCAAGACCGCGCAGGACTATGACGCGCCTGTGCGGATCGTGGAGACGGTGGCACAATCGAACGACAACCGGAAGCGCGCGATGGGGCGCAAGGTGATTGCGGCGATGGGCGGCGATGCGCGCGGCCGCAAGGTGGGCATCCTGGGGCTGACCTTCAAACCGAACACCGACGACATGCGCGACAGCCCGGCGATTGCGATCATCCAGACGCTGCAGGATGCCGGTGCCCAGGTGGCGGCCTATGATCCCGAAGGCGTGGAGCAGGCGAAGCTGGTGCTGCAGAATGTCGATTATGTCGACAGCCCCTATGCGGCGCTGGAGGGGGCCGACGCGATGGTGCTGGTGACGGAATGGGACGCATTCCGGGCGCTGGATCTGTCGCGGGTGAAGGCGCTGCTGAAGCAGCCGGTGGTGGTGGACCTGCGCAACGTCTATCGCCCGGAAGAGATGGCGCGGCACGGGCTGAGCTATAGCGGCATCGGGCGCAGAGGCGTTTGCCAAAGCGGAATGGCCTGACTATAGCCGCGCTTCTGTCGGCGCTCGGAGTCGTGGGTGAGTGGCTGAAACCAGCAGTTTGCTAAACTGCCGTACTGGGTAACCGGTACCGAGGGTTCGAATCCCTCCGACTCCGCCACTCCCCTGCCGCGAACCCGCAATCGGGCGACCGCAGGGGCGCAAAGCCCCCAGTAATCGCGCCATTTTCCCGATGCCGTCCGAACCCCGGAGACTTGCTAACGCGGTCAGAGCTGTCTCTGAACGCAATTTGTCTCTGATCACCCGAACCTCACCACCGGTCGTTCGGGTTTCAAATAGCTATTCTTTACAGCAATTTGGCCGAAAAGCTGGCTCCGCAGTTCGTCGGATAAACTCCTTCGAATGTGCAGTTAGAGAATCCGAGGTGGAGGTGTTGGCGCGCAATTCTGGGCGCACCTGGCCTGTCCGTGTGGACGGCAAACGCCAGCCTGAATGACGGTGGTTAGGCTTCTGAGGAGCCGAAGGCGGCGGCAACCTGCTCTGCCCACGGCAGGTCGGCAATGGCCGTCAGGTCCTTGAGCGACACCGCCAATGGGCACCGCTGCAGCAGCAGTTTCTCGAGAACAGCCGGAGCCAGATAGGCCAGCTTGATCATCCGGCCGATGTAGCGGTCGGAGACATCTTCGGCGTGGGCCAGGTCGAAATTGGTGCTGGCCTTTCCGGCCTCCAGCTTGCGCCGCCAGCTCCATGCCTTGGCGACGGCGCGCAGCACATGGGCCTCCACAGCGGCCTCATTGGCCTCCACCGGATTTGACGGCGGCATGATCTTGGGTCGGCCGTTACGCTTGCGGATGGCCAGCGGGATGATGACCCTGATGGTGGTGGGCGCGACGCTCATGCCGCCATCTCCCGGCGCGGCGTCACCATCGCCCTGACTACCGACCCAAGCCCCTCGGTGCGCAGATCGACCGCCATGCCGTCGCTGCCGACCGTGACCCGCTCGACCAGCAGCCGTGCGATGCGCGCCTGCTCAGCCGGGAACAGCGACTCCCACAAGGCGTCAAAGCCCGTCAGGGCCGCTACCACATCAGGCTGTTCTATCTCGGGGCATTCGCGCTGCGCGGCCTCTATCGCCCGGGCCTCACGAATTGACATCGCCCACCACCGCGCCGTCGTCGAGCGGATGCGCCAGCAGCAGTTTCAAGAAGTAGAGCGGCCCAAACCAAACTAGGCCGGGAAACATCGGCCAATGCAGAAGGCAAAGGATCAGGGCAATCGCGAACAGCCCATGGGCGATGGGACGCCGCAGCCGATGGGGTGAAAGCAGCAACGCGGCACTTGCGACCAGTAGGTAGCCGTACATCTCTAGCGCCGTTCGCCACCCAATTTCCGGGAAGACCATGTGCAGAACGAGCGGATGCAAGTGGACAGCGGCAAATCCGAAGCGCGCCTTGGCATGTTGGCCTGGGCGATGCCACCAGCGCCTAGCGGCAGGCGACGCATTCATGGTGACGCCGCCAGCGATATCGAGGGCGAAGAGCAGCGCGATCGCCCACTGTAGGGGGTTCCAAGCTAAGCCCGTGCTCGCGGCATAGATCCCGACGAAGGCGGTGAAACTCCACGACCAGATCAGATTGATCGCATTCTCAGCCGAGCTTGCGCCGGGGCCTGCAAGGCGGTCCCACATGCCCGACAGGCCGGGTCTGGGAGACAACAAGGTGGAATTGCTCACGACTTGAACGCCTCCATGATTGGGCCGACGACGGGTTGATCGGGATGCCCCCCCAACGCGGCGCAGAGTTGATAGAACTGATCAGGATCAGCCCAGCTCTCGGGCGGTTTAAACCCAGATTGCTTTGGGCCGAGCAGAACCATTAGGGCGAAGGCGGCTGCAGATAGGCCAGTGATTCTGGCCATGCTGTCGGCAAAGCCAGCCGGTTGGCGCGCGACGCACTGGCGCACGAGGGCCAAGTCCAACCCATTGCGTCGACCGGCGACCCGCGCGGCCATGCCCGAGAGCATCGGCCCATGGACGCCACGGGCCGCATTCCAGAGTGTTTGCCGGAGGTTTGACCAATCGTTCTCGCCTCTCCGAATCTGGCTTAGCATGCCGCCGAACGCTGCGCGCCAGCCCTTCAGCGTGCCGAACTCGTCGTGCAGGACCGCTTGAAGGAAACCGCAGGCCTCATCCATGGTCAGCCGGCCCTGAGTTTGCGCCACGGCTAGTCCTCTCAGCAGACCATTGTTGGCTTGGGGATGAAGCCCGCCCCAGCAGCTTGCTTCGCGCAACTGCGGGAAGCTCCAGGGCAAGGTAACGGGTTCGGGATGCGCGGACTCGTAAAGGCGGTAGTCGCCTAGGTTTTGGCCCATAGGAAAGACCTGCGAACTTCCATAACTCTCGCGAGTGACCGCGTGCCCGTCGCGCCAAGTCAGGCAGGGCCCTGCACCAATGTGCATCGTGTGTTCGGCCACGGCCCGGCCCAGCTCGGTCTTGCCTTCATCGCCGACCGTCCAGGCGACCTCCACAGTCCGCGGTTCGTCAAACCGACGCAGGAGGTCCAGTGCGAGCATGTTGGTGAAACCGGGCGACGCTCCGTGCCCGACATAGAGGGCGACACCCGCAGCCTTTGCTGGTGCATCCAGAGCGATGGCCTCCAGAGTGCTCTCAACGTCATCGTCGATATCAAGATAGTCGATCCCAAGTTCTAGGCACATGGCGCGCACCGGTGCTGCTGTCTTGTGAAACGGCCCGGCGCCATGAATGACCAGGGCAGCCCCGGCGAGACTGGCCCGAAGGTCGGCCTCAATCCCCAGGTCGAGCCCCAGTGTCTCTGCCCGGCTGGTGGGCAGATGCGCATAGAGCCTGCGCATTTCAGTCGTGTTGATATCGAGCAGTCGAAGGCGATGATCCGTGGCGGTTTCTGCCAGGGCCAGGGCGGTAATCGAGGTCATTTGCCCCGCTGCGCCCACAATGGCGATCATGGGCAAGGTCACTTGGCGCGGTCTTCGAGGTCTGGAGATCCAACGACGATGTGGGCAGCTAGGATGACTTGGACATGGCTGCAAATATGGGTCATGACCTCCTCGATGGTGGTCGCGTCGTCGCCAAGCCAAGCGTAGTACTCCCCGTTTCCGCAGGCGGAAATTGCGCTTGAAACGGCTTGGACATTCATTTCAACGCTCAGCAGGCCGACGATCTGATAGGCCTGCAACACTTCGGCGACCTCGGCCTGCATGTCGTTCTCGGCCATCACATACCGAGCGCCGGCATCTCGTTTGGGCCCCTCATTCAGGGCATTCAGCGTCACCCGGCGAAGGAGCCCCCGATCAAAGCTATCGAAAGTCTGAAACATGGTTCCGACCAGTTCCAGAATTGCAGAAGCCGGGTCGTTGGAGAACCCAGTAGAGGTCTTGCGTCTCTGAGAGAGCTGCACGTCAATCTGGCGACCAAAGATCTCTGTCAGGATGTCCAGTTTGGCGGGGAAGAAGTTGTACAACGTCGCCGGGCTAATGTCGGCAGAGGCAGCAATCGCTTCCATCGGGGTGGCATCAAAGCCCCGTTCGGCGAAGAGCCGTTCACCACAGTCCAAGATCAGAGCGCGTCGCTCAGCTTTTTTTCGTGCCCTCAGCCCAATCATCGATTCCATCTTCCCAGTGCGACTGACAAATATTGAGGGACTATAAATTTGGAGTCAATATCGTTTTTATGGAGAAGGACAGATGGTCTTGTCGGCTTAACCCCGCAAAGCCGCAAAGCCCCATCCCAGGCGCCGTGATCACGCAGCCGCGGTCGCGGCCGCCCTGGAGGTAGGGCTCATGCGGGCAGCCCGCGGGATCGACCGGTCAGCCTTCCGGCACGAAGAGCAACTGGTGGGCAATGGGCTGAAGCAGAAGGATCAGGCCCTGTGCGACTGCATCGCGCCCCAGACCCAGCACCTGCGCGCTGCAGGGGGTCTATGTGGTGGCCGCGGGCGGCGAGGTGTTGGGTGCCTAGAGCGGTGGCAAGACGGCACCGGATCAGCTTCCCACCGAGTTGCGGGCTCCGATCCAAGGCCTGGTGGCTGCGATGCGTCAGAGAGAGTTGGCCCGAGGTGCCTTTCCCACCGCCACCGGCCCTTGATTTGATTGCTTTTTCTGCGATCAATCGGCCCTATTCCCATAACCGCTCCCCGATATATCAGGCGCTTGGCGCTTGACCTCACTATGCCGCCGGAACGGGTGCAGGCCGGACAGGCAGGCCACAGCGTGCCCGGCATCGCCCCTTCCAATGTGGGCGTGGCCGTGATTGTGCACCCGCTTGTCGGCGGCTAGGATTCTCGGACCGTTCAGGGGGGAAGCGAGTCGATGCGTGCCGGAAGCAGCTTTGCATCTGCCTTCGCACTTGGCCTTGCGTGCGTCTGCTGCGGCGGTACCCCGGCGCGTGGGCAGAGTGCGTCGCCTTCGGACCCTTTCACCGGGGTACTGATCGAGCGGGTCGAGATTGTGCTGGCGAATCCCAGCCCTGATGCAGCCCTCAACAGCCGGGTAGCGGACGGTGTCCGCCGCCGGCTCGGGCTGTTCCCCGGCGCCCGCTACGCCCCGGACCGGACAGATCTTGCGCTCGCCCAGGCCAAGCGGACGCCCGACGTCGCAGGGCTGGTGCCATCGATCGGCTTCGGCGATCGGAACGGGCTGGTTCTGACCGTGACCGTAACGCTTGCCGACGCAGCCACATCGGGCGGCGCCCGAGGCCAGATCGGCGCGGGTCAGGGGTTTCCAGTTCTCTATGATCGGGACGGCACGCACGTCCGCGCCAAGGTCGAGGCGATGGCGATGGCCTATGCCAACGCAAACGCCTGGTTCGCCAGGCCTGATGCAATGCTTGCGGGCAACCCGCTGATCCAGGGCAGGCCTGCCGGCCGCGGCGCGACGGCCTGGCTGGAAGGCTATGTCCACACGGGCCTGTCAGGGATCACGCCTGTTACCGACACGCTCTATGTCTATGGCGCCGCTTCGATCATGGCGACCGGCTCGTCCGGGCGCGAGCTGTTTTCCGACCAGACCCGGTTCCACGCCGCCGTCGAGGATGCCTATGCGGGGTTCATCGTAGGCCGCACGACGGCGGCGGGCACCCGCTATGGTCTGAACATTTCGGCCGGGCGCCAGCGTTTCCTGCTGGCCGACGGGTTCCTGATTGCCGGCAATGCAGCGAACGGCCACGACCGCGGGGCGCTGCAGGCCAATGCCCGCTGGGCCGCGGACATGGTGGTGCAGGCCCAGTTCTTCTACAATGACGCTAGGCTGGAGGCATTTTACGTCGATCCGGACGAGCTGCCGATCATCGACAGCCGTACGCAGATCTTGGGCCTGAACCTGGAGCTGAAGCCTGCGCCTGGCCTGATCGTGGCGGCCAGCTGGCTCACCGTGCCTCGCTCTACCTTCGGATATTTCGCGCCCACAGGCGGGGTCGGCACGCGCGAGGGGCTTCGCCTGTGGGACATGCGCCTCAGCTGGGCGCCGGCCGCACCCGGCGCCGCCGGGCCCTTCTTCGGCGGCGAGATAGCGGAGCAAAGGAACAGCAATTTCCCGATGCGCGCCCGTGCCGGCTACGCCGAGATTGGCTACAGCTTCCCGCGCGCGCCCTGGTCGCCCAGTTTCAGCTACCGGCTTGGTGCCTTTTCGGGGGATGACCCATCGACCGCCCGCTTCGAACGGTGGGATCCACTTCTGTCGGGCGGCAATGGCGAGCAGTGGGTGCAAGGCGCCAACATGTTCAAGGTGGTGCAGAATTCGAACGCCATCACCCATCGATTCCAGGCGCGGCTGAGGCCGGATCGCATGGTGGAGCTGGTGCCGCAGGTCTGGCTGTTCCGGGCCGACAGCCTTGCCAATATCGGCGGCAATCCTGCGCTGCAGTTCCTTTCGGGCAAGGACTATGGTGCGGAGGTCAACATGACGGCGAAGTGGTTTGTTTCGCGCAACACCTATGTGCACGGCCATATCGCCTATACCATGCCTGGCAGCGCGATCCAGGATGCGCTGCAGCAGGATGCCGACAACTGGCTGTCGGCGATGATGTTCGTCCGCTATGCTTTCTGATCCGCCGGACAGGCTGTCTTGCCATGGCGTCATGATCGGCCCGGCTGCTTGCCCGGCACATATTTCCCACCAGAACGAAGCGAAAGGGACCCCCGATGGAACGTCGTGATCTGCTGAAATCCATGGCCGTTGCCGCCGCCGCTGCAGCGCCAGCCGCCATCGCAGAGGCCCAGGTGCCGACCACTCGGGCCAAGGCGCCGCGGGACCCGCGGGCGCGGGATATCAAGCCGACCGATCCCGATTATTTCGCGGCCGGCCGGCTGAACGGCAAGACGCTGCTGGTCACCGGTTGTGCACGGGGCATGGGGGCCGCCGCAGCGCGCCGCGCTGCGCGCGAAGGCGCAAATATCGTGGGTGTGGACTGGATCGCCGACCAGGGTGCGGCCACGATTGCCGAGATCGAGAAGGCTGGCGGCAAGGCCGTCTTCCTGGCTGGCGACGTGGGCGATACGGCCGTGTGTGACCGCATGGTGGAGCTTGCTGTCGAACGCTTCGGCGGGCTCGATCTCGCGCTCAACAATGCAGGCGTCCTGGATGGCACCTTCTCGGGGGATCCGATCGATCTCGAACGTCAGCGCCCGCTGGTGTTCGCCCCGATCCATGCTGCAACTGACGACTATTTCGAGCGCGTGATGCGGACCAATGCCTTGGGGGTGTTCCGCTCCATGCGGGCCGAACTGAAGCAGATGATGGTGCAGGGCAGGGGGGGCGCGATTGTGAATGTCGGCTCCATCGCCGGGCTCACGGGGCTTGCCGGCAATCCTGCCTATGTGGCCTCCAAGCATGCCGTGACGGGCCTTACCCGCAACGCGGCTGTCGATTATGCGCCGTTCGGCATCCGCGTGAACTCGGTCAACATGGCGGCGACCGACACGCCGATGGTGGAGCGGGCGGGCAAGCTGGTGGCCGGCCTGATGGGGCCGCCGATGTCGCCCTCCATGGCGCAGGCCAAGACCCAGTCGCTGCTGGCCTTTGCCGACAGCAACAGCAGGCCGGCCACCGTCCACGAGCAGGTTTCCATGATGCTGTTCCTGCTGTCGGACGAAGCGTCGAACTTCACCGGCGGGATCTATGCGACCGACGGGGGTTGGACTGCCTATTGAGCGCTGGCGGGACGGCGCGGCATCACCACCGCGCACGCCGACCTTGCGCGGCGGAGACGGCCGGAACCTAGAGCGATTTCGCCCTTGGTTTGTCCGCTTCTGCCATCCCTGCGGCCCAGGCTGCCCAGCTGCTCGCCAGTCCATCCGCCTTTGCGAGGTCGCCCAGCTCGGCGCGATCCGGTGGAGAGCGGTACGACGCCTCGAGCGCCCGCATGATGCTCCAGGCGCCCTGTGGCCGGTGCTCCAGCAACAGGGCATCTCCGGCGGTCATTTCGCCTTCCTGCAGCACGCGCAGATACCAGCCGGACAGCCCGTTGCGCACCATCGCCTTCGTCATCCTGGGATCATCGAACCAGCGGGCAAGGGTAGAGCAGGGCTGACGAGGCTGGCAGACCTCGACGAGGGCCGTTCCGATCCGCCAGCGGTCGCCGATGCAGGTGGACCCCTCGTCCAGCCCCGCGATCAGCAGATTCTCGCCGAAGGCCCCAGGGACCAGCCGATCCGCATGCTGGGGATGGTCGGCGATCCAGCTGGCATAGGCACCCGCGCCATAGGCGTAGATCGCCTTTTCGGGCCCGCCATGGACGCGGGGGTTGCCGACTTCGTCGCCATCCAGGCCCAGGGCGCGCGCCGGCACCGGCCCGCTGCGCGGGGCCTTGGCATAGGCGGTGCGGTGACCATCGCGCAGGGCGACGCGCCCGGTGCGAAGTTCGAGAAGGCGGGGGGTGGGCATGGGGCGCTCTCTAACCTTAGCGGTTGCCGCCTGCCGGCGACATGGCCACAGTCCGGCGACATTCAGGGAGGACCATGATGACAGAACTGACCGCTGCCGGCCAATCTATGCTGCAAGCCATCCTTGCGATGGGGCTGCTGACGCTGGTGATGTTCCTGTGGATGTATGCGACGCGGCTGCCGGCCTTCTCCAAGGCGGGGATCGACCCGCAGCAGGCGATGCACCCGGGCACCTATCACGACCGGATCCCCAGCGAGGTGCGGCGCGTCGCCGACAACTACAACCACCTGTTCGAGGCGCCGACGCTGTTCTACGCGGTCACGATCGCGATCGTGCTGCTGGGGCTGGCGGATGGCGTGCATGTGATCTGCGCCTGGGCCTATGTGGGGCTTCGGGTGGCGCATTCGATCGTGCAGGCGACTGCGAACAAGGTGGTGGTGCGCTTCAGCCTTTTCGTGCTGAGCTGGATTGCGCTGGCGGTGATGCTGGTGCGGGCAGCGCTTGCGGCCTTCTGAGGGTCAAGGAAAGGTGCGTATCCGACTTCTCGTAGCTGTTGCAGCTCTGGCGCTCGCCGGCTCGCCGGCGGCACCGGTGACGTCATCCTTGGCGTGAACTTCATCAACCTCACGAACGGGAACCAGGGTATCTCCGATACCAACGGCCTGTTCACGGTGTTCAGCACTGCAGGTGAGCGCTTCGAATCAATCACGCTGACCTCGACCGGCAACTCGTTCGAAATCGACAATTTCGCCGTCCGCACGGCGGCGTGATCCCCGGGCCTGTGACCTGGGCGATGCTGATCGCCAGTCGCAGTCGCCAGTCGGCCGACGGCGGGCGGCTTTCGGCGCGGGAAGCCCATCGGCTGGAGAATCGCTTCGAGCGCAGCTCGTGCAACATCCGGCTCGCGAGTGGCCGTCCGCTGGGCTGACCCTAGCGGCCCATTAGCTCAGGAAGGAAGGCCTCGTGCGCCAGTTTCAGGGCGGCGATGTCCTGGGCGCCGATGTCTTCCACCTGCAGCGCGGCCCCGCCAGTGGTGCCGATGCGAGCGAGCGGGACGGGGCAGGGCGGTAACACCGTGCCGGCCGGCACGGTCAACACATAGCGCCCCTGGTCCTCACCGAAGGCCCAGGCCGCCTTGTGCGGGCCAGCGGCTGCCACCGATGCGCCGATCCCGCCCGCCATCGCCATTTCGGCAAGGGCGACCAGCAGGCCGCCGTCGGCACAATCATGGACGGCGGTGGCCGTGCCGTTCAGGATCAGGGCACGCACCCAGTCTCCGGCGGCGCGTTCGGCGGCAAGGTAGACAGGCGGCGGTGGGCCCTCTTCGCGGCCATGGCATTCGCGCAGCCACAAGGATTGGCCGAGATGGCCCCGCGTCTCGCCAACCAGCCAGATCTCGTCGCCCGCGGCCTTCAAGGCGAGCGTGGCGGATGTCTCCCAGTCCGCGATCAGGCCTACGCCGCCGATGGAGGGGGTGGGCAGGATGGCCGCGCCGCCGCCGGTCGCCTTGGATTCATTGTAGAGGCTGACATTCCCCGAGACGACGGGATAGTCGAGCGCGCGGGATGCTTCTGCCATGCCGTCGATGCAGCCGACCAGCTGCCCCATCACGGCCGGGTTCTGGGGCGAGGCAAAGTTCAGGCAGTTGGTGATGGCAAGCGGCGTTGCGCCGGTTGCGGTGATGTTGCGCCAGGTTTCGGCGACGGCCTGCTTGCCGCCTTCGAACGGGTCGGCGAAGCAGTAGCGCGGGCTGCAGTCGGCTGCGAGTGCGACGGCCTTGCGCGTGCCGTGGATGCGCACGATTGCCGCGTCGCCCCCGGGGCGCTGCACCGTATCGGCACCGACCATATGGTCATACTGCTCCCACACCCATCTGCGCGACGCGAGGTCGGGGCAGCCAAGAAGCTTGACCAGGTCCCCGAGAAGATCTCGGCTGTCGGGCACGGCGCCAAGCGGAGCCGGCGGCGGGGTGGGCATATGTGGGCGGTTATACTTGGGCGCTTCCTCGCTGATCGGATCGAGCGGAAGGTCGCAGACGCGCTCCCCGTTCCAGTCGAGCTGCAGGCGGCCGCTGTCAGTCACCTCGCCGATGATCGCGAAATCGAGGTCCCATTTGCGGAAGACCGCTTCTGCCCCCGCTTCGCGGCCGGGCTTCAGGATCATCAGCATCCGCTCCTGCGATTCCGAGAGCATCATTTCAT
>JBKDAC010000420.1:0-19511 GCA_046316515.1 Sandaracinobacter sp.
TGGTGGAGGGCGACGGCGCGACCGGCGCTGCGCTGGTGGAGCAGGTGGACCAGATCTGCTTTACAGGCTCGGTTGCGACGGGGCGGAAGGTGGCGGAGGCGGCAGCGCGCGCCTTCATCCTGGCGAGCCTGGAACTGGGCGGCAAGGACCCGATGCTGGTGCTTCAGGGCGTCGATCCCGACTGGGCAGCGATGGTGGCGCTGAGGGCGTCGATCGTGAACAGTGGGCAGGCCTGCCAGTCGATCGAGCGGGTCTATGTGGCGCGCGGGGTGCATGATGCGTTTCTGGAAAGCCTCGTGCGGCAGGCGCGGGATGTTCGGCTGAACTGGCCCGACATCGGCGTGGGCGATATCGGCCCCTTCATCTCTGTGGCCCAGGCCGACATCGTGGCGGCCCAGCTGGCGGATGCGCTGGCAAGGGGCGCGCGGGCGCTGACGGGTGGCACGGTGGAGACGCTGGAGGGCGGGCGCTACCTGCGGCCGACCGTGTTGACGGACGTGACGCCCGACATGGCCGTCATGCGCGAAGAGACGTTCGGGCCGGTGATCCCGGTAGTGCCGTTCGACACGGTTGAGGAGGGCGTGGCGCTGGCCAATTCGGGGATATTCGGCCTGTCGGCGGCGGTTCTGGCGCCGACGCTGGCGGAAGGCGAGGCGCTGGCGCGGCGGCTGAAAGCGGGCGCGGTGTCGATCAACGACGGCGCGCTCACCTCGATGGTCTGGGAGGGCGAGAAGTCCAGCTTCGGCCTGTCTGGCCTGGGGCCATCGCGGATGGGGGCCTCGGGCCTGTTGCGCTTTTTCCGTCGCCAGGCCCTGCTGGTGCAGCAGGGCGCAGCGGCCCCCATCGCGGCCTATGCGGAGGATGCACACTGATGATTGCCCTGCTGATTGCGGCGGCTGCCGCCCAGACTTCCGTTGCCGGCGCTTCCCCGGCGCCGTGCAATGCCCCGGTGATCATGGTTGTGGCCGGCCCCACGAAGGATCGGGCGCGGATGCTGGCCTATGGAAAGGCGATCGCCGACAGCAAGCTCTACGAGAAGCTGGGTGGCTATTACATCAGCGTGCCGCGCGCGGTCGCGACCTTCGAGGGGAACCCGCCCAAGGGATACACCACGCTGATGGTGCGCTTTCCCTGCCTCGCCAATGCACAGGCCTTCTGGAACAGCCGGACCTACCAGGAGGAGATCCTGCCGATCCGGCAGAGCCCGTCTGCCGGCGACTATATCGTGACCGTCTATCCCGAGGCGCCGATGCGGCCGGACATGACAGGCAAGGTGGGCGACAATAGCTATCGCGCGGAGTTCAGCGCTGAGGGCATCCCGCAGGTGAAGCGTTAGCGGCTGAGTTCGACCAGCTCGTAGCGGTTCATCATGTATCCGTCGATCGCGCCATAGACGAAGACGCAGTCGGCATCGGCCGTGACCCACATATCGTAGTCCGGGTGGGTCTTGCCGCCCATGCCGTCGGTCGAGGTGTCGACGAAGCGGAAGTGGCGGCACTGGAAGGTGCCGGCTGCGACCGTCTTTTCGGCCTCGCCCACATATTCGAGGGAGATTCCGACTTCGGCGATCATCGGCGCGGTGGCGCCGCGATGATCGGGCGAGGGGAGGAAGACGCGCAATGCGCGGCGGTGGGGCCCCTTCGACACGTCCATGATGCCCGTCAGATAGCCGTCGCCGGCGATGGGGTGGGTGCCGAAGCCGTCGAAGGGGCCAACCACGGCGCGGGTCTGCGAGAGGCGGCCGATTCCGGGGCCGGCGCTTTCGCATTCGATGACCCCATTGGCTGCATCGTGGCGCATCCAGCCCGACCCCAGGAACCGGTCGCCCAGCATCAGGTGGACGTGAAGGTGCTGCGGCACCCGTCCCGGGCCCATCGCATAGATGATGTCTCGGAGCACGGTGGGTTCGGGTTCCTCGATCTCGCAGCGGGCGCGCATGATGCAGCTGCCGTCGCTGTGGTGGGTGAAGCCGAACCATTCGCGGCCACGTTCCTGCCCCTCCATCCCGGGCCTTGCCGAGGTATAGCGGATCCTGCCTGTCACGCTGCGATGCTGCATCAGATGAGCCCTGCCTTTGTCATGCGCTCGATCACCTCAGCCTGGGCGCGGGGGAAATAGTCGCGGTCGGGCACCTTTGGCTTGCCGTCTTCCAGGAGGCCGTTGGGCCGGTGCATGTCTGCTGTGGCGAAAACGGGGGCGAAGAGACCAGGGCGCTGGCGGGCGAGCATGTTTATCATGGCGGGCGTCCGACGCGCGGTGCGCAGCGCGCCGAGGTCGATCTCTGCAAAGGCGGTGAAGGTTTCGCCGTCGCCCGACTGGGCGAGGATGCGGCCCTTCCAGTCGATCACCTGGCTGTTGCCGTCGGCCGACGCCAGCGGCAAGCCGGTGCCCGAGATGCCCGCCGTGTTGGCCGAGACGACATAGGCCAGATTCTCGAAGGCGCGGGCGCGCTTGGCGATGTCCTTCTGGGTGGCGAGCGGGGAGCCGATCTCGGACGAGGAGTGGACGAAGATCTCGGCGCCGCGCAGCGCATGGGCGCGGGCGATTTCGGGATAGAGGATTTCCTCAGACGCGATGGCGGCCAGGTTGCCGATCTCGGTGCGGGCGACCGGGAAGACGCCGTCGAGGCCATAGTGATCGAGATAGCGGTCCCACAGATCGTGCGGGCTGGGGGCGAACATGGAGATGAGGCGGCGATAGCGCAGCACCACGTCGCCGCTGGGGGCGACGACGAAGCTGGTCTGGAAATAGAAGCCGGGGAAATGGGGATCGCGCTCGTAGGCGTTGCCGGCGAGGTGGAGCTTCAGCCGCTGTGCGACGGCACCCAGTGCCTGATACTCCGGGCCGTCCATGTCGATTGCGGCCTTTGCAGCGAAATCGGCGACGGAAATGCGGCCAGGATAGCTGGTGAAGAGATATTCCGGCAGCACCGCCAGGCGGACGGGGGCGCCGCCATACTGCTCGATGAAGATGCGCGCGCTGCGCAGCTGGACCTCGACGTCGGCGATATGGGCGAGGATCTGGGCGCGGACGGCGGCGGCGTCGGTGGCGCCCTCGACCGAGCGGGCGGTGAGCTGGAGGGCGACGGCGGCGTAGGGCAAGTCGCCCAGCTGGCTGGTCACGCGGGATTGTCCTTCGGGGCTGGCGACGGCGGGGACGGGAAGGCTGGCGCTGAAACCTGCGGCAAGGAGCATCCGGCGGTCAAGGCGCACCCGTTCAGAGCCCGAGGCTACCGGGGTTCATCAGGCCGCGGGGATCGACCGCCTGCTTCAGCGCCGTCAGCAGCGCCCAAGCCGCGGGATCGTGGCTGTCCTTCAGCGGGTAGGTGCGGGCAATCTGCAGGTGGATGGCGCCGCGGGCGCGGAACAGGGCGACGATCTCCGCGCGGAGCTTGTGGACAAGCGCGCTGGATTCGGGGTTGGGCGGGAAGCCCTTGAGTTTCGCGAGGTGGGCGGGTTCGACGGCCTTGCGGTGCAGCGGGTTCAGCGCTTCAGGCCAGAAGAAGACCGGTTCGATGAGGGCGGCCTGCGGCCCGGCAGCGGCGAGCATGGCGCCCGCGTTGACGCCGAGGCGCGCCATGTCGGCCGCATGCTCGGCGTAGAGGGCCTGGATCGCCTCCCATGCTTCCGGGAGCGCGCTGTGGGGCAGGAAGCCGTGGACGGGCACCCAGCGCTCGCCTTCGGGCCCGACCATGGAGTTGACGGGCGGGAAGGGATTGGCGCGCAGGATTTTCGGGATGCTGTTCTCGATGGCGCGACCGCCGGCCTTGCGGGCGATCGCCTCGGCCAGCTTCATGTCGGCATCGACGGCCTGCTGGTGGCGGGCTTCCGCGATCAGGTGGAGCGAGAAGGGTACGCCTTCGAGGAAGTTCCGGCCGGCGGCGACCACGCTGGCGCCTTCCTTCAGCGCCTTCCACGCCGACCCTTGCGCCTTCATCATGCCGAGAAGGGCCTTGGCGTCCTTCGTGAGGCTTTCGCGCTTCATGCGCTGGGCCTGCAGGAAGGGATCGAAGCCGAAGCTCTCGCTGGCGAGGCCCTGGCGTGCGACCTCGCTCAGGGTTTCGAACAGGGCGCGATGGTCGTCGAAGGCGAAGCTGCCATAGGCGAAGGCCGTGCCCTCGCGCACCAGCTTCAGCCGTACGCGCGCCTTGACGCCCAGCGCGCCGGTGTCGGCCGCGAACAGGCCCGTGAGATCCGGGCCATAGGGGCGAAAGAAGGGGCTGCCGGTGGAGGCGAGCGTGCCGTCCGCCAGCACGACATCGAAGGAGATGGCGCCCGAGGCCACCGTGCCTGCGGACGCGCCCCAGAAGATGCTGTTCTGGCTCATGCCGCCGCCGACGGTGGCGTGGAGGCCCGAGAGCGTGCCCCAGGCCTGGGCGCGCAGGCCGCGCGGCTTGAGGGCGCGATGGAGCTTGTCCCAGGTGCAGCCGGCCTCGACCGTGGCGACCATGTCGGCTTCGTCAATCGACACGATGGAATCAAGGGCGGCGGTGTCGACCAACAGGCAGTCGGCGTGGGGGCAGATATAGCCGCCGGTGTAGCTCATGCCGCCGCCGCGGGGAACGCTTGCACGGCCTGGGGCGGTCGCGGCGCCGATGCCGGCAGCGAGTGCCGCGACCGAGCGGGGGCGGAAGACGGCCAGCGGGCGGGGGCCCGCCGAATAGACGTCGTGCGCGAAAAGGTGGAGGGTGTCGGCGTCTGTCAGCAATGTGTCGGCGCCGGCGGCGGCCGCGACTGTGGAAAGCGGGTCTGGAGAAAGGGCGGGGTGGCTGCTCATGCCGGGGCGCCCTGGGGCTGGGGCCCGCCCTCGGCTTCGGCGCCGAAGCGGGGGTAGCGGCCGAGCGTGATCAACAGCAGCGCGCCGGCTGCGAACAGGATCATCGCCATCTGCAGCGCGCCGTCGTAGCTGCCGGTCGTGTCGCGTACCCGGCCATAGATGACAGGCGAGATGGCCGAAGCGATACCGAAGGGCATGTAGAGCATGCCGTAGATGCGGCCATAATTCTTCATGCCGAAATAGCGGCTGGCGAGATAGGCGATGAGGTCGCTTTCGGCCCCTGCTGCGAAGCCGAGCAGGAAAGCGGCGAAATAGACCTGGGTTGGATCGGTGTCTGTGCCCATCAGCCAGAAGGCGGCGAGCGCGGGTAGCAGCAGGATCGGCAGGCAGACGGCGGGTGCCCAGAAGCGGTCGAGCAGCCAGCCCGTCACGATGCGGCCCGCGAGCAGGCTGATGCCGATCATGCCCAGGATGTTCGCGGCGTCGGCGCCCGACATGCCGTGCTGCTTGATGATCTCAGGCATGTGGATGTGGGCCCCGCCATAGGCCAGCGCGACGCAGGCGATGGAGAGCCAGATGGTCCAGAAGCGGCGATCCTTCAGCGCCTCGGTCAGCGACACGCCCGCGAGGTCTCCGGCGGCGCGGATCTCGGCCGGCTGTTCGTGCGGCTGCGGTTCGCGGAACCAGAGGATCGCGAGCGGGAGTGCGACCAGCAGCGGCAAGAGGGCAACGATCGGGTACATGCCCCGCCAGCCAAATTCGCCGATCGCCCAGACGGCGACGCGCGGGACGACGAGGGCCGAGATGCTGGTACCGACGAGAAGGATGCCGAGCGCGAGGCCGCGGTTGCGGAAGAACCACATGTTGATGGCCCGGCTCCAGGTGACCGGCGTGGAGCCGATGCCGACGAGGCCGATAAGGAACCAGAGGAAGTAGAATCCGGCGAGTGACGCCGGCGTCAGGGCGAGGCCGGCGAAGACGAGGCCGAAGGCTGCGAGCGAGAGGATCGCGACCGGGCGGACGCCATAGGTGTCGGCGAGCCAGCCGAAGACCGGCGCGAGGAGGGAGGCGACGACGCCGAAGACGAGGACCCCGGCGCTGATCTGGGCGAAGCTCCAGCCCATCTCGGCATTGATGGGGGCAAGGGTGAGGCCAATGGTATTGAACGGGATCGGCGAGGCCCCGAAGGCCACGCCGAAGAGACCCGCGAGGAGGACCCGCCAGCCGAGGCGGAATTCGCTGGTCTGCGCCCCGTTCGTCATGCTGTCGCCCATCCGAGCGGTTCTCCCTGCAGCTCCGTCAGTTCAAAGACCGAGTCCATGTAGCCCGCAACCTCGCCCTTCACGTAGAGAAAGTCACCATCCGCGCTGATCCACATGGTGTAGGGCGGGTGATCGTTGGTCATGCCGGCAAAGGCGAGGCGGTGGCAGGGGAAGCGGCCGGCCGGCACCTCGACGCTTTCCTCGGCTTCATAGAGGAGCCCGCTGGTCGAGCTGACGAGCATCGGGCCGGTGGCGCCGAAATGGTGCAGGCTGTGGAGCAGGCTGCTGGGCCAGCGGTGAAGATGGCCCGGGCCGGCCGTGAAAGGGAAGCCGGCCGCGAGCCAGCCGTCGCCCATCAGGGCGTGGATGCCGAAGCCGCGCATCGGGCGCTGGAGGGGCATGCGCTGGCGGATGCGCCCTTGCGCGGCGGTCCAGCTCTCGCACTCAGCCTCGGCTTCGGTGAAATGGAACCAGCCCATGCCGACGAGTGCGCCCCTGTTCTCGATCCGCACATAGGCGTCGACGGGCTGGAAGGCGGCATCGACCGACAGGGTGGACTGGCGGATCACATGGTCGGTGCCGAAGGCCATCTCGCATTCGGCGGTGAGGGTGCGGACCCCATTTGTGCCCAGCACGATCGAAAAGCGCTCTTCACCCCAGGTGCGGCCATCGGCGCGGGCGCGATAGAGGATGCGCCCCGCCCGCCGCGGGAGCGGGCGGAACGGGGCGGCTTTGGTGGCAGGGGTGCTGCCGGTCAGAACTGCACTGTCAGGCGGGCCAGCCATTGGCGGGGCTGGTTGAGGTAGGTGTAGTTGGCGAGCGTCGACTGGGCGAATTCCTCGTCCAGGCAGTTGGTGCAGGTGACCGACAGCGCCCAGCGGTCTTCGGGGCTGGCGAAGGTGATGCCGGCGTTAACCAGCCAGGCGGCATCGCTCTGCGAGCCCTGGATCACGTCTCCGCCGAAGGGATTGGCCGGGAAGGTGCCGTTGGTGCCGGTGATCGAGCCGCTGTAGATAGTGAAATTGGCGGTGCCGACCTCTTGGTCCGAGCGGAAGCTGGCATTGAGCGAGGGCGTTGCGGACCAGCCGCTACCCAGCTCAATCCGGTAGGTGCCGCCAAGCGCCAGCGACCAGTCGGGCGTGCGGACCGGGGTGGCGATATTGCCTTCCGGATTGACGATGCCGGCAGCGCAGGGGGCCGTGCCGGGGCCGCCGGGGATGGCGCCGGCTGCCACGATCGCGCGGCAGGCAGCCGCCTGGACCCTAACCGACTGGATGCCGTAGATGTCGAGCGCGGGCGCATTGTCCGGCACCTGGTAGCGATCATCCTGGTAGCCGAGGTTGGCGAACAGGGTGAGGCCGTCGACCGGCATGGCGGTGACTTCCGCCTCGAAGCCGCGGTTGCGGTAGTCCGCAAAGTTGCGGGTGAGGAAGGTGATGGTGCCGTTGGGCGCGACCAGTGCAGACGGCGTCTGCAGGTCCTGAACGTCCATGTGGAAGGCGGTGAGGTTTACGCGCAGCCGGCGATCGAACCAGTCGCTCTTGATGCCCAGTTCATAGCTCCAGACCTGTTCGGGCCCGAAGGGGAGGAACTGGCCGGGTGCGGTGCCGCGCGCGTTCCAGCCGCCCGACTTGAAGCCCTTGGTGGCACTTGCGAACAGCAGGATGTCCTCGTTCGGCCGCCAGCTGGCGGCGAAGCGCGGGGTCCAGATCTTGGCGGTCTGGCTCTGCGGGATGGTGAGGCCCGAAGGGGCGCGCAGATTGGCGTCGGACAGGCAGGTCGCCTCGAGCGTGCCATCGTTGCAGCTGGGGCGGTTGTCGCGAATCGTGAAGCTCTTGGTCTCGTCGGTGTAGCGGATGCCGGCCGTCAGGATGAACTGACCCAGGTTCACGTCCGCCTGGGCATAGGCGGCCTTGGCGTCGGTCTGGTTGCGGAGCGTGCGGTCTGCCAGCAGCAGGCCGAGGCCGTTGGGCAGCGTCGGGTTGAAGATGGAGAAGACGTCAGCGAAGTCGGTGCGGTTGCTTTCATCGAGGTAATAGCCGCCGACCACATAGGTGAGGAGGCCGTCTGCGAGCTTGCCGTCGAGCTTCACCTCCTGGCTGAACTGGGTGTGGGCGCCGTCGTTGATGATGGTGAAGCCGCCGCGCGGGAAGCCGCGGACAGGGGGCACGGGCGTGGCGATGCCGGGGCCGCCGCGGCCATCGAAGAAGTCGAGCGCGAACTGCTGTTTGAGGTCGATGAAGCCTGTGATGAAGCTGAGCGTGGTTTCCGGCGCCAAATCGAATTCCAGCCGCGAGGTGACGAGGTTGGAGACGGCGGAGTTGCCGAGGCCATAGCCGGCCTTGCGGCCCGAGATGACCAGCGGTGCGTAGGGCGATGGCGACTGGTTGTTGCCTTCGCGCAAGCCGGTGGTGACGAATCGGCCGTCGCACTGGGTGGGGGCGGCGGGATTGCAGGTGAAGTTCACCAGATTCTCGCCCTCGGCGACGATATGGGCGAACGAGCCCTGCCAGCGGGCCCAGCTGGCGAGATCGCCGCGGATCCCCAGGCGCACGCCCCAGCCATCGTCGTCGTTGACGCGCTGGTTGGTGGTGACGTTACGGGCATAGCCGTCGTCATCCTGCCAATAGCCGGAAAGCTTGACCGACAGGCTGGGGGCAAGCGGCAGGTCGACGGACGCGCGGGCGAGCTTGCGGTCGTAGGCACCATAGCCGACCTCGGCATAGCCGCCGAATTCGTCGCCGGGTTGGCGCATGATCACGTTGATCGCACCGCCGGTGGTATTGCGGCCGAACAGCGTGCCCTGGGGCCCGCGCAGAACTTCGACTCGCTCGACATCGAACAGGTTGAGATTGTTGGCATTCTGGCGGCTGATATAAATGTCATCGACATAGGTGCCGACGGGCGGATCGAAGGTGGCAATGGTTTCGGTGTTGCCCAGGCCGCGCAGGAAATAGGCATTGGCCGAGCCGATGCCGGTGTTGTTCTGGCCCACGAAGTTGGGGATGAACTGGCCAAGTTCCAATGTGTTCGAAATGCCGCGCGCAGCGAGATCGGCGCCCGACAGCGCACTGATCGCGATCGGCACATCCTGCACGCCCTGCGCCCGCCGCTGGGCGGTGACCACGATGTCGACGAGGCCCGATTGTTCGGCCCCGTCGGCCTGCTGTGCGCGGACCGGCGCAGACGCAAGCACGGGGGCAAGCACGGCGGTTGCCGCCGCAAGAAAGACTGCCTTTGCCATTCACCCATTCTCCCTGACCTGAAGTGGCGCTCACGGACATTGACGCCCCATCTGTTGCGGGGCTGGCCGCCATGACGTGCGGCACGCGCACGGCTGACAATACGTGGAATTTGTCCGGACATTTCGGCTTTTGTCAACGCGTCAAATGTGATTTGTCCGGACAATATTGGAACAGGAGAGTCGTGGATGACGGTGAATGCCTTGGCCTACCCAACGCTGGTATATGTCCATCTGCTGCTGTTCGTGCTGTGGCTGGGGGCCGACGTGGGGGTGTTCCTGCTGGGCCAGCATTTCCGCAAGCGGGACCGCTACACGCTCGACCAGCGTATCGCGCTCCTGAAGCTGCTAGTGCTTGTCGACATGACGCCGCGCTCGGCCTGGGCGCTGATGGTGCCGATGTCGCTGTCTGTGACGGCGGCAGGCGGCTGGTGGGCGGTGCCCGAGCCGCTGCTGTGGGGAAGCTGGCTGATCGGCCTCGGCTGGCTTTGGCTGGTGTGGGATGCGCATCGGCACGACCAGACGCCCCGGGCGGCGCGCAATCGGCGGATCGAGGCCTGGGGGCGCCCGTTCGTGGCGGCCTTCTACCTGGGGCTGGGGAGCCTTTCGCTGGCGACGGGCACGCCGCTGGCCGAGCCGTGGCTGGCGCTGAAGGCGCTGCTGTTCGGCCTGATCTTCGTGGCAGCAATCCTGATCGACTGGAGCTTCAAGCCGGTGGGCGCGCAGCTGATGGCCGTGCTGTCGCAAGGGTCGAGCGATGCGACCGAGGTGCCGCTGCGGCAGACGATGGACCGCACGCGGATCTTCGTGTGGTGCACCTATCTGCTGCTGGTGGCCACCTCGTGGCTGGGGACGGCGAAGCCGATGCCCTGAGGCCACAGCTGTCCGGACAAATTGGTGGCAATCGACGGATTGATGCGAAATTTGTCTGGACAACTTTGAAGCAGTGTCCAAGACTTTGAAAAAAGCACCAATGGAAATCAGGGAGACGAACATGCCGATGCTGAAAGCGATGCTGATGCAGAAGGGGCGGGCGCTGCTGCTCGCGGCTTCTGTTCTTACTCCGACGCTGCTGGTTTCGGCGCCGACGCTGGCGCAGGATGCTGCACGGGCGGCAGGCGAAAGTCCCATCGGGGACATCGTGATCACCGCGCGGCGGACCGAGGAAACGCTGTCGACTGCGCCGGTTGCCGTGTCGGTCGTGACATCGGAGGCCATCAACCGGTTCGGCCTGAACTCGATCGAGGACTTTGCCCGGCTGTCCACGGGTATCAGCTTCAGCCAGGCCTTCGGCCGCTCGACCGACCGCCCGGTGATCCGTGGCCAATCAAATGTGCTGGCGGGGGTGCAGGCCGGCGTCGAAACCGGGGCCGCCTATTTCGTCGACGGCATCTATTTCCAGGGCGACCTGCAGGGCTTCGATCCGCTGTCGATCGAGCGGGTGGAAATCATCAAGGGGCCCCAGTCTGCGCTCTATGGGCGCAATACCTATGCGGGTGCGATCAACTACATCACCCGCGATCCGGCCGACAAGCTGACGGTTTCGGGGCGGGCACGGGCAGCCCAGTATGGCGAGTATGAGCTGGCGGCCAATGTCTCGGGCCCCATCATTCCCGACGTGCTGAGCTTCATGGCGGGCGGCCGCTTCTACACCTACGACGGGCAGTACCGGAACCAGTTGACCGGCAAGCGGGTGGGTTCGGAAGAGACGCTGTCGGCCCATGCGCTGCTTCTGTTTACGCCGACGGAAACCCTGCGCTGGCGCACGCGCCTCAACTGGCAGCGCGACGATGACGGCCCGCTTGCGATTTTCCTGCAGGGGGCGGCGGACAACAACTGCAAGCCCGGCTTTCGCTCATCCGCGTTCCGTGCGCGGTCTGGCGCATTGCCCTTTGCGCCGGCGACACTTGGCACCTCGACCAACAACAACCAGTTCTTCTGCGGCACGATCCGGCCGCAGCCCAACAATGTGCGGCTGAACACCGACCCGATCCCGATCACCATCCCGGCTTTCGCCGGGCCGCCGCCGACCTTCGCCACGCAACCGATCACCGGCACATTCGATGGTACCGCCTTCGACGGCATCTTAAACGAGCAGTTCGCCGTTTCGAATATCGTGGAGTGGGACGTGGGCGGATCGGGCTGGAACATCGTCAGCCTGACCGGATGGCGCCGGAACAACAACAGGTTCGGCACCGACAGCGACCATTCCGACGCCTTCGCCTATTTCAACACCAACCCGGCGCTCGGGGGATCTGCGCCCAACCCGCTGGTGACGGAGCCGGCCTTCGCCAACACCAACCGTGACCGGCAGACCGATTTCAGCCAGGAACTGAAGCTGGTGAGCCCGACCGACCGCCCCTTCCGGATCCTGGTGGGCGGCTACTATTTCATGCAGACCTTCCAGTCCCGCGACATCACCTTTGCTTCGGGGACCGCTGGGGAGCCTCTCGGGACCGACCTGTCGAACTATTCCACCATCGAGAATTGGGCGGTTTTCGGCCTTGCCGAGTGGAAGATCACCGACAACCTGTCGATCACCGGCGAACTGAGGTACCAGGAGGAAACCAAGACGCAGATCGACCGCGCGTCTGCAACATCGATCTTCTGCGCGGGTGAGCAGGGCCGCGCAGCCCAGTTCGGCTTCGCCGGCACCTGCCTCAACAGCGCGACGTTCACCGGCACCGACCCGCGTATCACCGTCAACTATACCACCCCGGGCGGCGCGTTGATCTACGCCGTCTACGCAACAGGCCGGAAACCGGGCGGCTTCAACGGCAGCGCGGGCGTGACGGCCACCCAGCAGACCGGCACCAACTTCATCATCTATGACCAGGAGACCTCGACGGGCGGGGAAATCGGCGCCAAGTTCGATGCGCTGGACAATACGCTGCGGGTGGCAGTCGCGGGCTTCTACAACGAGCTGAACAGCGTGCAGCTGACTCAGGCGATTCCAAATCCGTCAGGCACCGGCGCGATCACCTCGATCGTCAATTCGGTCGGCAACGCGGAGACCAAGGGCTTCGAGATCGAAGCGACAGCGGCACCCACCCGCAACCTGCTGGTGACATTGGGCCTCGCCTATGTTGATGCGCGCTTCACCAAGGGCTGCGACGCCGACGAGTTCATCCTGAACTCGGGCGGGCTCAGGCCCAACTTCGACACCCGCAACCCGACAGCGGCGGGCCTGGAGCTGTGCGATATCTCGGGCCGGCGGCTGCCGCTGGGAAGCCCGATCATCCTCAACGGCACGATCAGCTATGACCGGGAGATCCGGGACGGCCTCAGCCTGTTTGCCAACACGAACTGGAGCTACGAGGACAGCAAGTATGTCCAGATCGACAACCTTGCCGAGACCGGGGACACCTTTCTGGTGAACGCCCGCATCGGCGTCAGGACGCCACGTGTGACATTCGCACTCTTCGGCCGGAACCTGACGAACGAGGACTCGATCCCGCTGGCAACCCGCTGGTTCGACCTGCGTTACGGTGCCGGCACGCGCGGCCTGCCGCCGGCCTCCAGCGTGACGTTCGACGGACGGCCTGCGCAGATCGAGTCTGGGTCGCCGCGCGGCTTCTTCGGCACGCTGCGCAAGGGCCGGACCTTCGGGCTGGAAGCCAACTTCGCGTTCTGACCTCTGGTGGCGCGATCAGGCCCGGGCGAGGATCGCCCGGGCCGCCCGCGCGCCGCTTTCCAGCGCATCTTCCATGCCCGAGGCGGACGCCGCCAGATGCTCGCCGGCAAAGAACAGGCAGCCGGTCTGGGCCGCGTCCACCGCCGCTGAGAGCATGGCCGCCTGGCCCGGCGCGAAGATCCGGCCGATCAGGGAAGATGGTCTCGGGCAGGCCATCCTCTTTCCAGAAGGGGCGGTCGGCCTGCAGCTAGAGGAACAGGCCCTTCGTGGTTGGCAGCACCTGGATGGCGTGTTCGGCAGGCGCAAGGCCGTTGGCGCGGCTGGTGGCCCAGTCTGCGGGTGCGATGCTGTGGCCGCGGATGCGAAGCAGGGCGGCGCGGGGTTCCGCCCCGCCCTCGACCAGCCTGACGCCGATCGCGTCCGCGATTGCCCGAAAGCGCCGGTAGCCGAGACCCACTGCACCCCGCCGGCCTCGGGTCGGCCCGGGAGGTCGTCGAGCGTGTGCAGGCGGCCGCCGACGCGGTTGTTCCCTTCGAGAGCCAGGACCCTCAGACCCTCTGCCTCGAGCAGCCGGGCGGCGTGGAGGCCGGCGAGGCCGGCGCCGACGATCGCGGCATCTGCTTCGGTGTGGGCCTAGGTGCTGCGCGGCGCAAAGCCGGTAAGCAGGGCTGCGGAGACGGCCTGGCGCCGGCTGAGTGCGGGCATCAGTGGGTGCCCGGCGCCTTTGTGGGTTGGGCCTTGCGCTTCTCGTCGGCCCAGCGCTTGAAGACAGTCCATGTGGTCTCGTTCGGGCGGGCGTCGTCTCCGGGCGGCGGGCTGGTGTAGGCGGGATAGCTGGCGGCGATCTCGTCGCGCAGCACCTTTGGGAGCTCGTCGAAGCTCTTCAGCTTCACGCCGACCGCGTTGAAGACCATCTGGCCATCGCGCCCCTGCATCCGCATCCAGGGCATCCAGTCGGAAATGCGCACCCATGAGACGCTGGGGTAGGCGGTGGGGTTGCGAGTGTCGAGAAGCTGCTTTGCGTCGGCCGCGAAGTCGAAGATCTCCATCGCGTGATAGCGGTTGCCGACATATTCCTGATACTCGCCAGCGAGCGGGTTCTGGTAGAAGAGCGGCACCTCGACGGGCATCAGGGCGGTGCCGTTGATGACCTCCAGCCCCACCTTGTAGGGTGTGCCATCTGCGCCGAAGGGGAAGGTGGGGCGGCTGTTGACAGGATCGTTCGCGACGTGAAGCACGTCCATCGTCTCGCCGGTGTAGGGGTTGGTCCACTTGCGAAGCACCTCGCCCGTCTTTGGGTCGAGATAGAGCATGATTTCGCGGCTGACCTGGCGGAAGCCCTTGCCGCGCTTCGGATCCTCGACCGCGACGCACTGGCGGATGTTCATTCCCTCCAGCTTGAAGAGCAGCTTGTCGGGCTGGCCGTCCTGCCGGCCATAAGCGCGGCCCGTCCAGCGGTAGACGGCGGGCTCGCCGTCCTTCGGGCCGCATTGGGTGCGCTTCATGATTTCGACCGCGTCCTCGGGCTTCGCCGGATCGAGCATCCGCGCCTCTGCCGCAGTCGCCGATGTCAGCCCGATGGCGACCAGCAGGGCCAGCCGGCCTGCACCACTGAAGCGGCTTTTCATCGTCTGTCTCCTTCCCCGGCGGCGCACGCGGCCATTTCGCCTTGACATTAGATTTGTCCGGACAAATTGTGCAAGGCGTTTCTGACGCGGATGGACCGTAATCGAAAGACTGTCGACCGACATGTTTGCCGCCTGCAGCCTGTTGTTTGTGCCCGGGTCGCGGCCTGACCGCTTCGGGAAGGCGGCCAGGGCTGGTGCCGATTGCGTGGTGATCGACCTGGAGGATGCGGTGGCCGAGGGAGACAAGGCGTCGGCGCGCGAGGCTGCTTTGGCGCAGATTTCGGGCGCCGGAGCGGGTGCGTTCGCGCTTCGGATCAATGGCGTCGCCACGGCCCATGGGCTGGCCGATATTCTGGCGCTGAAGGCCGCCGATGTCACGCCGTGGGCGCTGTTCGTGCCGATGGTCGAATCGGCGGCCGAACTGGGGATCGTGGCGCGGGTGCTGGGCAATCCGTCGATGGCGCTCGTGCCGCTGATCGAGACGGCAGCCGGGCTGCGCGCGGCGCCAGAGAGTGCCGGCGCGCCGCAGGTGGCAGCCGTGATGTTCGGCGGGGGTGATTTGGCCGGCGAGCTGGGGGTGGAGCTGTCCTGGGAGCCGCTGCTGATGGCGCGGAGCCTTCTGGTGCTGGCGGCGGCCGGGGCGCGGGTGCCGGCGATCGACGTGCCGTTCCTGGCGCTGGAGGATGCAGAGGGGCTGGAAGCCGAGACGGCGCGCGTGAAGGCACTGGGATTTACAGCCAAGGCAGCAATCCATCCGGCGCAGGTGCCCGTGATCAACAGGGTGATGCGGCCGACGGCCGCGGAACTTGCCGAGGCACAGGCCGCAATTGCCGCCTATGCGGCGGGCGGCCGCCGGGCCATCCGCCACCAGGGCCGGATGCTGGAAGCCCCGATCATTCGCCGGCATGAGCGCGTGCTGGCAGCAGGAAGGAACGAAGCGAATGCGTGACGGCGTGATCGAGGTGGCCCCCGGCCGTTTCCGGGAGAGTTTCGGCCGCTATTACGAGGATTTCGTGGTGGGCCACATCTATGAGCATCGGCCGGGCCGGACGATCACCGACACCGACAATGTGTGGTTCACGCTGCTGACGATGAACACGCACCCCGCGCATTTCGACTATGCGTTTGCCGAGAAGACCGAGTTCGGGAAGCCGCTGGTCTGTTCGCCGCTGACTGTGGCACTGATGGTGGGAATGAGCGTGTCGGATGTCAGCCAGAAGGCGGTCGCGAACCTGGGGTGGGACAATATCCGCCTGACCCATCCGCTGTTCTGCGGCGATACGCTCTACGCCGAGAGCGAGGTGCTGCAGAAGCGCGAGTCCGCGTCCAGGCCGCAGCAGGGGCTGGTGACCGTGCGGACCACCGGTCGCAACCAGAAGGGCGATATCGTGTGCACCTTCGACCGCACCATGTTGATCTGGAAGCGGGGCTTCGGCCCTGCGGACGACTGAGGAGAGTCACGATGGCAACCGCCTACAACCAGGTGCGCTCGATCGATTCGGAGTTCGAGAACCAGCTGCTGGATTCGATCGACAAGTGGATCGCGCGCGATCTGAAGCCCGTGGTGATGCACCACGACCATGGCGACATCTGGCCCGAGGAGACGGTGCGCCAGATGGTGGACCTGGGGCTGTTCGGCGCGACCATCGGGCCGGAGTGGGGCGGGCTGGGCCTTCCGGCGACCACCTATGCCCGGATCGTCGCGCGCATCGCCTCCTTCTGGATGGCACCTACGGGCATCTTCAACAGCCACCTGATCTGCGCGATGGCGATCGAGAAGTTCGGCACGCCCGCCCAGAAGGCGAAGTGGCTGCCGAAGATGGTGAGCGGCGAGATCCGGGGTGGGCTGGCACTGACCGAGCCCGATGCCGGGACCGACCTGCAGGGCCTGCGCATGGTGGCGAAGCGCGACGCCGGGACGGGCGACTATGTCGTGAACGGGACGAAAACCTGGATTTCGAACGGCATCAAGGGGTCGGTGTTCGCCCTGCTGGTGAAGACAGACCCGTCGGCCGAGCCGCGCTACAAGGGCATGAGCCTGTTCATTGCCGACAAAAGAGAGGGCTTCCGCGTCGGCAAGAAGATCGAGAAGCTGGGGTACAAGGCGATCGATTCCGCCGAGCTGGTGTTCGAGGATTATCGCCTGCCGGCCGACCAGCTGATCGGCGGCGTGGAGGGGCAGGGCTTCTTCCAGGCGACCGGCGGGCTGGAGCTGGGGCGGATCAACGTCGCGGCGCGCGGCGTGGGGCTGGCCGAGGGCGCGCTCAGACTGGCGACGGAGTATGCGCAGGTCCGCCGCACCATGGGAAAGCCCATCGCCGAGCACCAGGCGATCCAGCTGAAGCTCGGCGAAATGGTAACGCGCGCGCGCGCGGCGCGGCTGTTGATGATGGACGCAGCCGAAGCCTATGACCGGGGCGAGCGTTGCGACATGGAAGCCGGCATGGCGAAATATTTCGCGTCCGAAGCGGCCGTCGCCAACGCCGAGGAGGCGATGCGGATCTTCGGCGGATACTCCTATTCCAAGGAGTATGAGATCGAGCGCTATTACCGCGATGCGCTGCTGATGTGCATCGGCGAGGGCACCAACGAGATGCAGCGGATGATCATCGCGCGGCAGTGGGTGAAGCGGAACCCGGCATGAGGACTTGCGCGTGAGGATGGGCGCATGACACGGCTGTTGCCGCTGGCGGGGTTCCGCATCATCAGCGCCGAGCAATATGGCGCCGGCCCCTATGGCACCATGTTCCTGGCGCAGCTGGGGGCGGAGGTGATCAAGATCGAGCCGCCGGCACAGGGCGGCGCGGCAGGCGGCGACACGGCACGCCATGTGGGCCCCCATTTCCTGCGGCCGGACGAGAGCCTCTATTTCCAGAGCTTCAACCTGAACAAGCGGTCGCTGACGCTGGATATCACCCGTCCTGAAGGGCAGGCGATCCTGCACGCACTGGTGCGGGATTCGCATGCGGTGGCGAACAACCTGCGCGGCGATATTCCGGAGCGGATGGGGCTGACCTATGCGGCGCTCTCGTCCGTGAACCCCGCAATCGTCTGTGCGCACCTGTCCGCCTATGGGCGGCACAATGCGCGGGCACGCTGGCCGGGCTATGATTATCTGATGCAGGCCGAAGCCGGCTTCTGCCAGCTGACGGGCGAACCCGACGGGCCGCCGCAGCGTTTCGGGCTGTCGATGGTTGACTTCATGACCGGCACGATGATGGCGATCGGGCTGCTGTCGGCTTTGCTGGATGCGCAGCGGACGGGGCTTGGCCGCGATGTGGACGTCGACCTGCTGTCGGCGGCGGTGCACCAGCTGAGCTATCCGGCGGTCTGGTACCTGAACGAGGGTGACGTGACGGAGCGGGCGCCGCGATCCGCTCACCCGTCTGCCACGCCGAGCCAGATGTTCCGCGCGGCCGACGGGTGGATGTTCGTGATGGCGCAACTGCCCAAGTTCTGGGCGATCCTGGCAGACCGGATCGGCCACCCGGAGCTGAAGGAGGACCCGCGCTTCCGCACGCCTGCCGCTCGGCTGAAGCACCGCGCGGAGCTGACGGAGCTGCTGGACGGTATCTTCATCGGCGCCCCAGTGGTGCACTGGCAGGCGCTGCTGGAGGGGCATGTGCCGGTGGCGCCGGTGCATGGCCTGGCGGACGCGCTTGACAACCCCTGGCTGGACACGATCGGCATGGTTGACGAGGTGGCTCACCCAGACCGGGCGTCGCTGCGCGTGCTGGCCAATCCCATCCGTGTGGACGGCGCCCGGCTGCCGAACCGGGCCGGGCCGCTGCTGGGGGCTGACACCGACGCGATCCTGGAGGGCCTTGGCCATGATGCCGAGGCGATCGCGCGACTGCGCGGCATGGGCATCGTCTGACAGGGCGGATGATGGGCAAGCTGAGTGGCATCCGCGTGCTGGACTTGAGCCAGTTCCTGCCCGGGCCGATGATGACGATGATGATGGCCGACCATGGCGCCGAGGTGCTGAAGATCGAGCCCCCGGCTGGCGATCCGGCGCGGGCACAGGCACCGTTCGAGGCGGGCCAGTCCGTCTGGTTTCGCAACCTCAACCGGGGCAAGCAGAGCCTGGTGCTCGACCTGAAGTCGGCGGAGGGCAAGGCCCGGCTGGAAGCGCTGATCGCGGGCACGGACGTGCTGGTGGAGGGATTCCGGCCGGGCGTGATGGCGCGGCTGGGCTTTGCGCCGGCCGAGGTGCTGGCACGCCATCCGCGGCTGGTCTGTTGCTCCATATCCGCCTTCGGGCAGCAGGGCGTGCTGGCACACCATCCGGCGCATGACATGGCGGTGCAGGCGCTGGCCGGCTTCCTGAGCGTGAACGACGGGTCGGACGGCATGCCGGTGGTGCCGGGGGTGCCGTCTGCCGACATGGCGGCGGGGCTGACCGCGCTGTCGGCCGTGTTGATGGCGCTGCTGGCGCGCGAGCGGACAGGCCGGGGAGACGTCATCGACATCGCGATGTTCGACAGTTTGCTCCCCTGGTGCGCGCACATCGCCGGCAGCGCGATTGCGGGCGGCGAGCCGCCGGTCTCGGCCCGGCAGCGGTCGCTGGGCGGGGCCGCCCTGTACCAGGTCTATGCGACGGCTGATGGACGCCACGTGGCGCTTGGCGGGCGGGAGTTGAAGTTCGCGAAGGCCCTGCTGGAAGGGCTGGACCGGCCCGACCTGCTCCCCCTGGCCGAGGCCGAGGCTGGCGACCAGGGGGCGCTTATCGCCTTTCTGCGGGAGACCTTCGCGACCCGTAGCCGGGACGAATGGGTGGCTTGGTTCACCGACAGGGACGTCGCCTTTGCGCCGGTGCTGGATTTCCGCGAGGCGCTCGACAGCCCGCATGTCGCCGAGCGGGGCCTGCTGGTGGAGGTGGAGGGTGCGCAGCAGATTGCCCCCGCGATCCGCTTCGGGGCCGGCGGGGCGCAGCGGTTGCGCGAGGCGCCCGAGCTCGGCGCCGGTGG
>JBKDAC010000421.1:0-7415 GCA_046316515.1 Sandaracinobacter sp.
CGGCGGCGCTAAGGCATGGCGAATGGCATCCGAATTGAACCCCGCCGACGCGCGCCGCAAGCGCTCGGCCGCCCGGCTTGCGGCCGTGCAGGCCCTGTATCAGCACGCGTCCGCCGGCACGCCGCAGGCAAAGCTGCTGGCCGAATTCCACGACCACCGCCTCGGCACCGAGGTGGAGGACGAGCCGCTGGCGGCGGCCGACCAGAATTTTTTCGACGATGTCCTAACGGGCACGCTGGCCCGAATGAACGAGCTGGATGGGCTGGTGACGCAATATCTGGGCGAGGGCTGGTCGGTGGAGCGGCTGGACCGGCTGATGCTGCAGATCCTGCGCGCGGGCGCCTATGAGCTGGTGGCGCGGCCCGACGTGCCGCGCGCAGCCGTGGTGTCGGAATATGTCGATGTCGCGCACGCTTTTTACGAGAAGCGCGAGGCCGGATTCGTGAACGCGCTGCTCGACCGGCTGGGGCGGAGCGTGCGCGCCGCCGATGGCTGATCCGCCACTGGAGTCCGGTCTGCTGACGCAGCTGAGGGCCCTTGCGACCCATCCGGCCGCGCGCGGACTGGTGGATGATGCCGCCGTGCTGGGCTGGCCGCTGGGGATGGACCTGGTGGCGACCCACGACATGCTGGCCGAGGGCGTGCACTTCACCCCGGATTGCCCGCCCGCCGACATCGGCTGGAAGCTGGTAGCGGTGAACCTGTCGGACCTTGCGGCCATGGGAGCACGGCCCGTGGGCGTGCTGCTGGGGGCGGGCATCGGCGCATCGCGGGGCGTCGATTGGGCAGCCGGATTGGTGCGCGGGCTGGGCCAGGCGCTGCAGGAGTTCGGCGTGCCGCTGCTGGGCGGCGACACCATCCGGTCGGGCCCGACGAGCGTGCTCGCGCTGACCGCGCTGGGCAGTGTGCCGCCGGGTCGGGCGCTGGGGCGGATGGGTGCATCCGCCGGCGACTCGCTTTGGGTGAGCGGGACGATCGGCGACGCGGGGCTTGGCCTGCAGGTGGCGCTGGGCGCCCGGCTGGGGGCCGATGATGCGCTGCTGCTGAAACGTTATCGGCGGCCGCAGCCGCGGCTGGCGCTGGGGCTTGCCCTGCGCGGGATTGCATCAGCCGCCATGGATGTGTCGGACGGGCTGCTGATCGACTCCGGGCGGCTGGCGGCGGCGTCGGGTCTGCGGGCGGAGATCGACAGCGACGCGATCCCGCTGAGCACAGCGGCACGAGCGAGTGGAGTGTCCGTGGGCGATCTGGCGGCATTTGGCGATGATTATGAGCTGCTTTTCGCAGCCGCGCCCGGCCAGCGGGCGGCCGTCGAGGCGGCAGCAGGGATGGCGCGCGTGCCGGTCAGGTGCATCGGCCGCCTGGTGCCGGGCGCGGGCGTGCGGCTGGATAGGGGGACGCCTGCGCGGATGGGCTATCAACATAGGTGAGGCGTGGTGCCGCTGCGACGCCTTGCGCGCTGCCCCCGGCTTTGCCACAACCGCGCCCAAGAGCCCGACGCCGACTGGCTGGGGTGCAACCGGTGCCGGCCCATCGGAGGGGCGGCGCCCGACAAGACAAGGGGTTGGGGAGACATGGATTTTGTTCTCATCGCCATCCTGTGCGGCGTTCTCGCCGTGCTGTATGGCCTGTTGACTACGCGCCAGGTGCTTGCGGCACCCGCGGGCAATGCACGCATGCAGGAAATCGCCGCCGCCATCCAGGAAGGGGCGGGCGCCTATCTGAAGAAGCAATACAGTGCGATCGCCGTCGTCGGCGTTGTCGCGCTGGTGATCGTGTTCCTGTTCTTCGGCATCTATCCGGCCATCGGGTTCCTGCTGGGCGCCGTGCTGTCTGGCGTGACGGGGTTCATCGGCATGAACATCTCGGTGCGCGCCAACGTCCGTACGGCCGAAGCCGCGCGGTCAGGCCTGCAGGCGGGCCTGACGCTGGCGTTCCGCGCGGGTGCCATAACCGGCATGCTGGTTGCCGGCCTCGCCCTGCTGGCGATCGCGGGCTATTTCTATTTCCTGACGCGCAGCCTTGCGATGGCCGTTGATGACCGGGTGGTGATCGACAGCCTGGTCGCGCTGGCGCTGGGCGCCTCGCTGATCTCCATCTTCGCGCGCCTTGGCGGCGGCATCTTCACCAAGGCCGCCGACGTGGGCGCTGACCTGGTCGGCAAGGTGGAAGCCGGAATTCCCGAGGACGACCCCCGCAACCCGGCCGTGATCGCGGACAATGTGGGCGACAATGTCGGCGACTGCGCCGGCATGGCAGCCGACCTGTTCGAGACCTATGTCGTGACGGTGGGTGCCACCATGGTGCTGACGGCGCTGCTGATCGGCGGCCCCTATCTCGGCCAGCTGATGGCCTTGCCGCTGCTCGCCGGCGGAGTGTGCGTTATAACGTCGATCCTGGGCACCTATTTCGTGAAGCTGGGCAGCTCGAAGAACATCATGGGCGCGCTCTACAAGGGCTTCATCGTGTCGGCCGTTGCCTCCATTCCGGCGCTCTACCTTGCAACCATGCTGGTGTTCCCCGACATGAACGCGGTGGTGGGCGGCGCAACGGCAGCACAGGCCGGCCCGGCGATGCTGGGCCCTGACATGCTGACCGTGGTGTCGGATGCGCCGCTGATCGGCGGCTTCACGCCGATGGACCTGTTCCTGTCGATGATGGTCGGCCTTGTGGTGACAGGCCTGCTGGTTTGGATCACCGAATATTACACCGGCACGCCCTATCGGCCGGTGCGGTCGATCGCCAAGGCCTCCGAAACGGGCCACGGCACCAACATCATCCAGGGGCTTGCCATCAGCATGGAGGCGACCGCGCTTCCGACGCTGGTGATCTGCGCCGGGATGATCATCGCCTATCAGTTCGCCGGCGTGATAGGGATCGGCTTTGCCGCAACCGCGATGCTGGCGCTGGCCGGCATGGTGGTTGCGCTGGATGCCTATGGCCCTGTCACCGACACTGCCGGCGGCATTGCCGAAATGGCCGGTTTGGAAGGCGAGGTGCGGGAACGCACCGACGCGCTGGACGCGGTGGGCAACACCACCAAGGCCGTCACCAAGGGCTATGCGATCGGCTCGGCGGGTCTTGCCGCGCTGGTGCTGTTCAACGCCTACACGGCAGACCTCGACAAGTTCTTCGGCGAGCTGACGGTCGATTTCTCGCTGTCGAACCCCTATGTGATCGTCGGCCTGCTGCTCGGCGCCCTGCTGCCCTACATCTTCGGGGCGATGGGCATGACGGCGGTCGGCCGGGCAGCCGGCGCGGTGGTGGAGGAAGTCCGCCACCAGTTCCGCACCAACCCGGGCATCATGGAAGGCACCTCCAAGCCCGACTATGCGCGCACGGTGGGCCTGGTGACGCAGGCGGCGATCAAGGAAATGATCGTGCCGTCGCTGCTGCCGGTGCTGGCCCCGGTGGTGGTGTACTTCCTGATCACGGCGATCGCCGGCCAGGCCAACGGCTTTGCGGCCCTTGGCGCGCTGCTGATGGGCGTGATTGTGTCGGGCATCTTCGTCGCCATCTCGATGACCAGCGGCGGTGGCGCCTGGGACAATGCCAAGAAGTATATCGAGGACGGCAATCATGGTGGAAAGGGCAGCGAAGCCCACAAGGCCGCAGTGACCGGCGACACGGTGGGCGACCCGTACAAGGATACGGCGGGGCCCGCGGTGAACCCGATGATCAAGATTACGAATATCGTGGCGCTGTTGCTGCTTGCGGCGCTGGCCGGTCACTAACGCCGCAGGCGTTAGCTGACGGACTCAGCGCGCAAGCCGGCCGGCAAACGAAGGGCCGGGGGTCTCTACCCCCGGCCCTTTGATTTGCCCGACGAGTCGGGCGGGCCGGCGCTAGAGATCGCCGACTCCGCCGGCCGGCCGCAGACGGCTAGTCTGCGGATTGGTGCTGTGCACTAACCGGGGCCGCGTTGCGGCCCCTATTGGGGCGGGCCGCCCGCCCCCGGGGCCGCACCCACGGTTCCGATATTCCCGAACAGGTCCTCCAGCAGGCTCGCCTCGCGGCCCAGCGTCGGGGTGGGGTCGGCCGTGGGGGTGAGGTCGGCCACCTGCTCCAGGCCGCGGCGGTCGACGGCTGCGACCGATCCGTCGGGCGCGAAGCGCACGATCAGGATGCGCTGGCTGGCCGGCACCGGGCGGGCGAAGGCCAGCTGCCGGGTGTTGCGCGAGATATAGTACCAAACATTGTCGTCCCACTTGCTGGCAAGCGTGGGGCGGCCCAGCGCCTTTTCGACGGATTCCTTATTGTCGACGCCTGGCTGGACGCTGCTCGCCAGTTCCTCGTCGGCGATATAGCCTTGGTTGTTCTGGATCTGCCTCTCAGCGCAGCCGGCGGTGCCGATGATCACGGGGGCGAGCAGCAGGATCATAAGGCGGCGGTTGTGCATTGGCTCTCCGGCAGGCTTGCAGCTGCTGCCGCTGTCCGGCAGCCGTCGTGGGACAGCGTGCCGCTTGCGGGCAGCCTGTGTGGAGGCCATATGCGCGCTCGGGCCGGAGCTTGCAAGCAAGGTGCCGACGGCTCGTCGCACCGGGCGTTCGCCGGAACCGACCCCACCAGCCCCCGCCGGTCACTTTCAGGATGCTGCCATGTCGTTGCTGTCCCGCCTGCTGAACCCGCCGCCCCCGCCCCTGATGGGCTTGTGGACCTGGATCACCCAGACCGCGCGGGAGCCGCGATTTTATACGTGGCATGCGGTTGCCGACACGGTCGATGGCCGCTTCGACATGGTCGCACTGGTCAGTTCGCTGGTTCTGCTGCGGCTGGAGGAGCTGGACCTCCGGCGCGAAAACGCGCTGCTGACCGAGCGGTTCGTCGACGACATGGACGGGTCGCTGCGCGACATCGGCATTGGCGACATGGTGATTGGCAAGCATATGGGGAAGGTGATGGGGGCACTCGGCGGCCGGCTGGGGGCCTATCGCCGGGCGCTTGGCGCAGGCGCGGCCGAGGGTGAGCTGGCCGCGGTGCTGGCGCGCAACGTCTATCGCGGCATCCCGCCGGCGGGTGCGGCCGAGGATCTGGCGGCCGAGGTGCGCACGCTGGTTGCGCGGATTGCCGCCGCCCCGAAGGACGCGCTGCTGGCAGGGGACATACGTTGAGCGCAGGGGACCCGGTAGCCGCACGCGAATGGCAGGTGGTGGTACAGCTGGCCAAGCTGTCGCCGCGCCCGCAGGACTATCGGCTGACAGCCCCTGCGGCCGCGCGGGCAGCGCTCGCCACGCGCTTCGGGCTGGAATCGATCGACCGACTGGAAGGGCAATTGTCGGTGGTGCGCGCCGGTGCAGGGGCGCGGGCAACGGGCCGGCTGGTGGCGGACGTTGTGCAGAGCTGTGTCGTGTCCGGCGAGCCGGTGCCGGCACATATGGAGGAAGCGCTGGATCTGCGCTTCGAGCCGCTGGAATCTGAGTGTGAGGAGATCGAGCTGGAAGCCGATGCGCTGGACATGATGCCGGTGGAAGGCGAGGCGATCGACCTGGGCGAGGCGCTGGCCCAGGCACTGGCGGTGGCGCTGGATCCCTATCCACGTGCGGCGCCCGAGGTTCTGGCCAATGTGCGCGGGCTGCTGCTGAGCGAGGAACAGGCCGCCGCGCAGGAAGCCGCCGCCAAGGCGGCAGCCAATCCGTTTGCGGCGCTGAAGCGGCAATGAGCGGGGGCGACCCGGCAAGCGCCGGCCCGATCCCGGTGAAGACGACAATTTTCGAGTTCATGTCGGCCCGCGCAGCGGCAACGGGCGCGATCAACCTGGGGCAGGGCTTTCCCGATGGGGCCGGGCCCCAGAGTGTCCGCGCGGCGGCGGCGCGGGCAATCTTGGATGGCCCGCATCACTACCCCCGCATGCGCGGCACCGATGCGCTGCGCGCTGCGATTGCGGGCCATTATGCCGCGACCCAGGGGCTGGCCTTCGATCCGGCGCATGAGATCGTGGTGACAAGCGGCGCGACCGAGGCACTGGCGTCTGCCCTCCTGGCGATGGTGCGCCCGGGCGACGGGGTGATCGTGATCGAGCCGGCCTATGACGCCTATGCGCCGCTGGTGCGGCGCGCGGGCGGGCTGCCGCAGTTCGTGCGGCTGCGGCCGCCGGGCTGGCGGATCGATGCGGCGCTGCTGGAAGCAGCGGTGACGCCCGCCACGCGGCTGATCCTGGTGAACGATCCCGTGAACCCGACAGGGCGGATGCTGGACCGGCAAGAGCGCGCGGCGATCAGCGGCCTCGCACTGAAGCATGACCTGCTGATCGTTGCGGACGAGGTGTGGGAGGAGGTCCGCCCCGAGGGCCGCGCCCATGTCAGCCTGGGGGCGGACCCTGCACTTGCCGGGCGTGTGGTGAAGATCGGATCGGCTGGAAAGATCTTCCAGGTGACCGGCTGGAAGGTGGGCTGGGCCTGCGCACCGGTCGAGCTGGCGGCGCGGATCGCGGCGACCCACCAGTATCTTACCTTCACAACCGCGCCGGCGCTGCAGCAGGCGGTGGCATATGGTCTGGAGACTGAGCGGGCCTGGCTGGCGCAGATGCGGGCCGAGGTGGCGGCCGGGCGGGCACGGCTGGCCGATGGGCTGGCGGCGGCGGGCTATGCCGTGCTGCCGTCCGAGGCGACCTGGTTCCTGAGCGTGGACCTGACGACCTCGGGCATCGCGCTGGACGATGTGGCCTTCTGCACCGCGATCGTGGACGGGCATGGCGTGGCGGGCATTCCCGTCAGCGCCTTTTTCGAAGGGGCGGGCGTGCCGACGAACGTGGTGCGCTTTTGCCATGCCAAGGCGCCCGCGACGATCGATGGGGCGCTGCAGCGGCTGGCGAAGGCGCGGGCTGCGCTCGCCTAGAAATCCGAGCAGATTCCCTTCACTTCCCAGTCGCCATAGCGGGTGGGTTCGAGGCCGTCGCGGCCACCGACTTCAGGTGCTTGCTTTGGGGCAGGCTTGGGTGCGGGCACCTTTGCCTCTTCCTTTTCGGGGTTCGCTTTTTCGGCCATGGCGGTGCCTGTAGCATGCAAACAGACCGAAAAAGAGGGGGAGAAAGCGCGCATGCCTGAACTGAAGGGCAAGGTGGTCGCGGTGACGGGTGCGGGCAGCGGCATCGGCCGCGCGCTGGCGCTGGGGCTGGCACGGCGGGGTGCATCGGTGGTGCTGGCCGACAAGGACGAGGCGGGCCTTGCCGAGACAAGCCGGCTGGTGGGCAATTACCCGCACAGCGTACGGGCCTTTGACGTGACGGATTCGGCGGCGCTGAAAGGCTGGATTGACGGTGCAGTCGCCGAGTTCGGCGGTCGGGCAGGCATTATCAACCACGCCGGCCTGTCGGTGATCGCGCCCTTTGCCGAGTGCCCCGAAGCGGATTTCGCCCGGGAGATGGCGGTGCACTTCGACGCGGTGGACAAGGGGTGCCGCCTGGCGCTGCCCCATAT
>JBKDAC010000422.1:0-1369 GCA_046316515.1 Sandaracinobacter sp.
GTGCTGCGCCAGCCCGGACGCCCCTCCAGCGCCGACCCGGGGGTTTTGCCGGCCGTGCCCGATCCCGCCACGCTGCTGCGGGTTGCCAATCCGGTCATTGCGGCAAACCCGCACCTGCAGCAGCCGGCGCTCGCCGACACGGGCTATGGGGGGCCGGCCGATGTGTTCGCGACCTTGCCGACCTGGCACCAATGGCTGTGGCGGCTGATGCTGCCGCGCCTGTTCGAACAGCTGCGGGCGGAGATCGCCGCCGGCCCGCGCAAAAGCGGCGACGGCTGGTCGACAACCCCGCCCCATATCGGAACCGCCAATGCTGCCGACGGCCTGCGCGCCGCCGTGGCCCTTGCCGGCCTCGGCGCCCTGCCGGCGGACGAGGCGGTCTATTGGTCGGCCGTGATCGACCGGGATGGCAAGGATCTGCAGGGCGGCACCCGCTATCGGCTGAAGGTGCCGGCCGATATGCCGCGCACGGCCTTCTGGAGCCTGTCCCTCTATGAGCGCTTGCCCGACGGGCGGCTGTTCTTCGTGGAGAACCCGATCCAGCGCTATACCGTCGGCAACCGCACCCCCGGCCTGCAGCGCGACGCCGACGGGGGGCTGACGCTGATCCTGGATTCCGCCGATCCCGGCCCCGGTGCCAACTGGCTGCCGACCCCGGCCAGGGGGCCGATCACGGTGATCTTCCGTGCCTATCTTCCCGACAAGGCGATCCAATCCGCACAGTGGCGCCTGCCGCCCATTGAAAGGGTTCAGCCATGAGGATGTTGGCCGCCGCGCTCGCGCTGATCGCCGCCATGCCGGCCCTGGCGCAGGGGCTGCTGCCTACGCCGCCCCGGTCTGCCGACTTTTCCATGGGCCCCTTCGACACGCTGGTGATCCGGGGGGTGACGATCATCGAGGGCAATGGCGGGCCGCCCTTCGGCCCGGCCGACATCGTGATCAGGGGCGACCGCATCGCCGAAATCCGCAGTGCGGGGACCCCCGGCCTGCCCATGCAACCCAACCGGCCGCCCCAAGTTACAGGGGTTGCTGGCGCGCGGGAGATCGACGCCACCGGCATGTATGTGCTCCCCGGCTTCGTCGACATGCACGGCCACAACGGCGACGAGGCCAAGGCGCCTGACCCCAGCTATGGCTATCGCCTGTGGCTCGCCCACGGCGTCACCACCGTGCGCGGCGTGCCCCTGTTCAACGATCCCACCCGTGCGCTGCTGGACAAGCGCCGCAGCGCGGCCGGCGAGATCGCCGCCCCGCGCTTCTTCGTCTATCAGACACTGGGCAGCGGGTGGGCCAAGGGCCCCACCGACACCCCCGCCAAGGCGCGCGAATGGGTGCGCTGGGCCAAAACCCAGGGCATCGACGGCATCAA
>JBKDAC010000423.1:0-2024 GCA_046316515.1 Sandaracinobacter sp.
GTTGGTGGCGCCCATGATGGCGCGATAGGCGGGAACGGCGTCTTCGCCTTCCAGCACCTGCACCACGACCGGGCCCGAAATCATGAACTGCACCAGTTCACCGAAGAAGCCACGCTCGCGGTGGACGGCGTAGAAGCCTTCGGCCTGGGCCTGGGTCAGCTGCAGGCGCTTCTGCGCGACAATGCGCAGGCCGGCGGCTTCGATCATCGCGTTCACCTTGCCGGTGATGTTGCGGCGGGTGGCATCGGGCTTGATAATCGAGAAGGTCCGGGTGACGGCCATTTGTCTTGTCCTGTGCTTGTAAATTGTGGTGGGAATTGGGGGCGGGCTTTAGCGTCTGATGGTGCAGCGCACAAGGCTGGACGGGCAGGCGGCGCGGGGGCCGGGCCTTCGGCGAGTCTGCCGATCAGTGCTGCGCACCGACGGCAGCCGCCTGCAGCTGTGCCAGAGGCCCGATAAGCCGGGTTCTGTTCCCTTTCGGGTGGCGACCATTCGTCTAGGATGCGCGTTGCCGCGCACCTCCAGCAACCAACCCGCGCGCGTCAGCCGGATCAGGCCTGCCCCAGGTCGAAGCCCGGGGCACCGCGCGCCTATTCGGTCTTGCTCCCGGTGGGGTTTGCCGTGCCACGCCTGTTGCCAGCCGCGCGGTGCGCTCTTGCCGCACCCTTTCGACCTTGCCGGGAACCGAAGTCCGCCCGGCGGTCTGCTTTCTGTTGCACTGTCCCTGACCCCGGGCTTTGACTCGGGGCCGGCGGGCGTTACCCGCCACCGTTGATCCTTGGAGCCCGGACTTTCCTCGCGTGCCGTTTCCGACACCCGCGGCCGCCTGGGCCTCTGGCACGCGGGGGAACTTGTGCGCTGGCGGCCGAATGGTCAAGGTGGGGCCTGACAGGAGGGTTCGATGGCCAACGACGCGAATGATTTCCAGATGAACAAGCCGACGGTGATCAGCCTGCTCTATCTGGCGTCGCTGCTGGGGGGCATACCGTCGCTGCTCGGGGTGATCCTGGCCTATGTGTGGCGCAAGGAAGACAGCGAAGGCTGGGCCGAAAGCCATTACCGATACCATATCCGCACCTTCTGGCTGGGCTTTGCCTGGGCGATCATCGGCGTCCTGCTGGCGATCTTCGGGATCGGCTTCCTGATCCTGCTGGTGATCCCCCTGTGGTTTGCCGTGCGGGCAGTGAAGAGCCTGATGGCGGCGCAGAAGAACGAGCCGATCGCGGATCCGGGGACATGGCTGGTGTAGACATGAGCAAGTACCGACACCTGGCCCGGATTATTCGTCGGACGGGCGATTGTGGGTTGGCGATCGCATCTTAACTTGCTGATTTGCTGTAAAGAAAGGCTGCCTGGACGACCCTGTGGCCCCGGACAGAAAGTGTCACGCCGGCCATGATCGACGATAGCGTTTCCGGTTTTGGATTCCAGCGATTTGCCGGAAGAAAGTGACAGCGGCGTTGACGGCGGTCGGCTGACATCGGACGGCTGCGTGCTGCTGCTGGCGCAGGCGGAGCGCGATGGGCATTGCCGGACATTTGGCCTGTTGCATTGCCGATGCCCGCATCACGCTACGCGGCGATTGTCATTATGGCCGGCCCGAGATCATGGCGTGGTACGAGGCCAACAAGGTCGATATGTGTTCAGGCTTCCCGGTAACCGGACGCTGCACGCCGATCCCGTCATTGTCGCGGCCGCCGACGCGGTCTGCGTCGACCGCGCCACGCGAACGTTGCCGGTGCTGCGTTACTATGCCGAGACCAGCTATGCGGCAAAGAGCTGGGGCGAAACCGATCGTCGTGTTGTTGCGTGCATCGAGGCCACTTCGCTCGGCCTCGATATCCGCTTCGTCGTCACCTCGCTCAAGGCCGGTAGCGCCGGACATATCTACGACACGCTTTATTGCGCCCGCGGCCAGGCCGAGAACCTCATCACGCTTCACAAGGCTCAGTTGAAGAGCGACCGCACCTCGTGCCGCTGCGCCAATGTCAACCAGATGCGGCTGTTCCTGCACAGCGCCGCCT
>JBKDAC010000424.1:0-2232 GCA_046316515.1 Sandaracinobacter sp.
CTGTTGGCGGGTTTTCCGGCGGGGACGGTTTCCGGTGCGCCCAAGGTGCGGGCGATGGAGATCATCGCCGAACTGGAAGGCGAGAAGCGCGGGCCCTATGCCGGCGGCATCGGATATTTCGCGCCTGACGGCGGGATGGACAGCTGCATCGTGCTGCGCACAGCGGTGGTGAAGGATGGCGTGATGCATGTGACAGCGGGCGCGGGGATCGTTGCGGATTCGGACCCTGCGAGCGAACAGCGCGAGTGCGAGGCCAAGGCCGGCGCGTTGATGGCAGCCGCACGGGCGGCACTGGCGGCGGCGGCAGAGCCGGGCTTCGGGCAATAGGGCGTCCCGCGAAAGGTCAGGAAAGTCACGGGGATTCAGGGGCGGGCGGGTGCGCGCGTTGCACGGAATGGCCCCTGTAGGACAGCGGTTCTTGCGGCTGTCGGTCTCAACGGTGCAAAGAGCAGTGTGGAGGATAGACACAGCTTGGCTGTGTAGGACAGCTCGAGCGTCGGCTTAGCGCCCCCAAAGTCCGCCCTTCGGTCAGAATTGCCGCGGTCTTGAAAGCGATCTTGATTTCAAGCCGATCGGGACGGCAGCCATTGGGTGGAAAGGGAGCGCCGCTCACACCGCTCGCCCGGTCTCGCGCAGAATAAAGTCGCGATACGTGTGCGGTCGCTCGGTCAGCACGCCAGGGAAGATCACGACTTGAAGGCATCGCGCGACGATCAGCTCAAGGTCCTTGGTCGCGTCGGTTTCGTAGCGCTCATAATATTCCTCGTACTTGCTCGACTCAAAGACGTTGGGAGCACCGCCATGGATCACACTGGCGCGCAGGCCCAGCATAAGCCTGATCCGGTCATGTGTATAATCGGTTCCCATGACCGGGCCGACCGCGTCGACTACCGATTGCGTGGCTGCGCCAGCGTCGCCAAAGATTGCGTCGATCGCGGCGAAAAGGGTCGGGAAGCGCCGTACCGGATCGGGCGCCCAGGCACGATAGTAATATTCAAGCGCGCGGAGCTGACGTTTGTCGACCTTGGCTTGGGACGTGAGCTTTTGCCCCAGAACGCTGAGCCAGGGGTGGTCGGCAGCGTCGATGACTAGGTCGCTCGCCAGCGCTGGAGTGTGGGGATCGCCGAACGTCAGCGACCAGCGATCTGAAAGGGTGGCGTAGCCGCCGAACATTGCCCGGCCACTGAAGGCGTACCGCTCGAAATGATGCGGCAGTAGTGCAACCGCACCGAGCACTGCCGCGCGAATCTGTTGCGCCGCATCTATATTGGGCGCGCGCACGCCGAGCCAAGCGGCCGGCGTTTCGCGGCGCCCGTCCCACGTCGTGAACGGAGGAAAGCTGTCCGGTACGAGATCGCGGTGCGGCAGCGCATTATTCAGCTGTCCGGGGAGCTCGCCGGGCGCGACGAGGAAGAATTTGTCAGTAGCGAAAGGCTGTTCGACGCGGATCGGAACCAGTGGAAACAAGGCCGTTTCCTGGGGCTCGACGAACAGGCTTGATGCGGCGACCGCCGCCGCGAACGACACCTTGGTTGCGGGTGACACATGCGCCGCATAGCTGTCTTCGAATGTCGCCAGAAAGGTCTCGCTGGCTAGCAGGTAGTAATGGGCGGCGACAAACCCGGTCAGCTCGCTTTCGAGCTTGCCGATTGACAGCGAGCGCAAGTGCGGAGCGCCATGCTTGCGAAGGTGCAGAGCGGTGCGCAACAGCAGGCGATGATCGTAATTGACTTCGGTGCCCATGCCGCCGGCAAATAGCGCCTTGCCCGGCCGATTGAACTTGAAGCTGTGCCGTCGCCGATCTGGATGGCGCGCGCGGAACATCGACGCGAGGAGTAGTTCGGTTACCTCTTGCGGATGACTGATGGTCGCGACCTTGCTCATTGCCTCACACTTTTCACCACGCGCAGCTAGGAGTCGGCGGCCGGCTTGTCGACAGTTCTCGAGAGCGCTCGATCGTCGCCAAAGGCCGATTGCGCGCATCACCCCATCAAGGACTAGCTCGGCGACCTCGCAGGCGTGACCTAGCGCATTGCATTTTGGCCGACTGCTTTGCCGCGCTTCGCAGAAATACCTGCCAGTCTCCTGTCGGCCCGATTCTGTTGAAGAAGTCGGTTGTCAGTTGGCGGCTGTTGTCGGCTGAGGTTCTTGGCTGGTTTGAGGCGCTCAGCGTGCTGGTTGTGGGGCTGGCATTGGGATCAGCTTGGCGAGTTTCCGGAGGTTCTGGGCGGT
>JBKDAC010000425.1:0-1606 GCA_046316515.1 Sandaracinobacter sp.
GGCATGCAGCCCTGGCTGAAGGACAATCTGATCCTGGTGGGCAGCAACACGTTCGGAAAGCCGGTGGGCCAGATCGCGCGGGATCGATCCGCCTGCGATGATCGGCTGCGCGTGGTCGCCTTCAGCTCGAGGAATGCCGACCGCCAGGGCGAGTATTACAACGGCCTGGCCGCCACCATCGGCCGGACCTGCGCGGCGCAGGACGAGCTCGCCCGCCCGATGGGCGACCTGCAGGAGGCATCGACCCGCGTCGCGCTGGATGCGCTGGCCGGGCGCAGCTGCACGGCGATCGGGGCGCTTTCCACCGCGCAGTCCGCTGGGCGCCGCAGCCTGCTGGTGCCCGAACGCCCCCGCACGGTTCAGCGCGAGGTGCCGGGCACCTTCTAGCCGCCTGGCGCGTCGCCTATTTCGCCGTCAGCACCTCGGCCGGTGCGCCGTGCTCGCATACATGGGCCCAGGCCTCTTCCGCCGTCTCGACGAAGTGGAACAGCTTGAGATCGGCGGGCGCGATGACGCCCTCTTCGGCCAGCGCCTCGAAGTTCACGACCCGCTGCCAGAAGTCCTTCCCGAACAGCAGGATCGGGATTGCCGCCATCTTGCGGGTCTGTACCAGCGTCAGCAGCTCGAACAGTTCGTCGAAGGTGCCGAATCCGCCGGGGAAGACGGCGACTGCCCGCGCCCGCATCAGAAAGTGCATCTTCCTGAGCGCAAAATAGTGGAACTGGAAGCTGAGGCCGGGCGTCACGAAGGCGTTGGGGAGCTGTTCGTGCGGGAGCACGACGTTGAGGCCGACCGAGATCGCGCCAGCTTCGTGCGCGCCGCGGTTTGCGGCCTCCATGATCGAGGGACCGCCGCCGGAGCAGACGACATAGTGGCGCTCCTTGCCGTCGGCGCAGGGCTGGCAGGAGGCCATGGAGGCGAGCTTGCGTGCTTCGTCGTAATAGCGCGCCTTGGCCGCAAGCCGTGCGACAACGGCCTTGCGCTCGGGCGTGTCGGCAGCAGCCTCCAGCGCTGCCACCTCTTCCGGCGCGGGGATCCGGGCCGAGCCGTAGAAGACGAAGGTAGAGGCGATTCCAGCCTCCGTCAGCAGCAGCTCGGGCTTCATCAGCTCCAGCTGGAAGCGCACCGGGCGCAGTTCCTCGCGCAGCAGAAAATCATGGTCCTGGAAGGCGAGCCTGTAGGCCGGATGCTCGGTCTGGGCTGTCGGGGTGGGGTGTGCCGCGAAGTCCGCTTCGCGGGCGGCCGGCTTGAACGGCCGATGCGTCTGTCCATCACTCATTGCACCGAGCCTAGCCGGATTTTTGTGGCGATTCCACCGCGCAACCCATGAAATCCTGCGCCCGATTGTCCTTGACCCTCCGCATTTCCCCACTAAAGGCGACTGCGGGCCACGCCGTCCCAACGCGGCGCGCGCTCTCTGAGAGGAGAGAATATGACTGCCAAGCCAACAGCACGCCCTGCGCGTGCGCATTTCTCGTCCGGGCCCTGCGCCAAGCGCCCCGGCTATGATCTCGCCACCCTCCCCACCGACAGCCTCGGCCGCTCGCACCGCGCCAAGATCGGGAAGTCGCGCCTGAAGGAGGCGATCGACCGAACCCGCGCCATG
>JBKDAC010000426.1:0-3392 GCA_046316515.1 Sandaracinobacter sp.
CTATAATAACGTCATAAGTCTAGTTGGCTTCGGTGGTTTTTTTGCCATTTGGCTGCAATTAGGACAGGATTTTTCTGCTCCAGCTAGAGGCTGGTCTGGCGGACTGATACTGATTTCACTTTCGAGCTTTGTCATTTGGAATATTATTCAAATGCTTCTCAATGCGTTTGCGGTGGTGCAAAACTGCAACACGCTGACTTCTCAGGGAGATCCTCAGAAATTTTTTGAGGATGTAAGCCGCAGTAATGACATAGTAAGACAAAGGCGTTCAGTATTTGATAAATGGCTATGGGTTCCGACTTTCTTTATTTCATTATCTACAGGTCTGCTGGCGATGATTTTGCTAGGAATTAACGCCTTCTCGATAGCGGTAGGCAGGACTGGCTGGCCAATATGAACTACGCTGAAATAGGTATGGTCGAAATAGGCTCGCGGGCGCGAGTCGCTGCGGCCGTGCTTGCTGCGAGCCCGACTGCGGTGAAGGCCGAAGCCGTGCGCGCGATGGCGGCGGCGATCCGGGCACAGGCCGGCGCAATCGAGGCGGCCAATGCCGTGGACATGGCCAATGCGACGCACCTGTCGGCGGCGATGCAGGATCGGCTGAAGCTGACGCCTGCGCGGATCGAGGGGATGGCAGCGGGCCTGGATGCGGTGGCCGGGCTGCCCGACCCTGTGGGCGAGACGATCACCGGCTGGGAGCGGCCCAATGGCCTGAAGTTCCGGCGGGTGCGGGTGCCGCTGGGGGTGGTGGGCATCATTTACGAAAGCCGGCCCAATGTGACGGCGGATGCAGGCGCCCTGTGCCTGATGTCGGGCAATGCCTGCATATTGCGGGGCGGTTCGGAGGCGATCGAGAGCGCGAAGGCGATCCATGGCTGCCTGGTGGCCGGGCTGGACGCGGCTGGGTTGCCGGCGGATGCGATCCAGCTGGTGCCGACGGCGGACCGGGCCTTTGTGGGTGCGATGCTGGCGGCAAGCGGCCTCATCGACATCATCATCCCGCGCGGCGGCAAGGGGCTGGTGGCGCGCGTGCAGGCCGAAGCCCGGGTGCCGGTGCTGGCCCATCTGGACGGCAACAACCATGTCTATGTGGATGGCGCAGCCGATCCGGCGATGGCGCGGGATATCGTGCGCAATGCCAAGATGCGGCGCACCGGCATCTGCGGGTCGATGGAGACCCTGCTGATCGACCGGGAGGCCGAGGCACAGGCCCCTGCCCTGTTGGCGACACTGCTGGACGCCGGCTGCGCCTGCCGCGTGACGCCCGAGCTGCTGGCGCTGGACCCGCGGCTGACACCGGCAACGCCCGAGGATTGTGACACCGAGTATCTGGACGCCATCTGCGCGGTGGGCCTGGTGGACGGCGTGGAGGGCGCGATCGCGCACATCGCCGCCCACGGCAGCCATCACACCGACGCCATCGTAACATCCGACTCCGCCGCTGCCGCGCGCTTCCTGAGCGCCGTCGATTCGGCGATCGTGCTGTGGAACGCCTCCACCCAGTTCGCCGATGGCGGCGAGTTCGGCTTTGGCGCCGAGATCGGCATCGCGACCGGCCGGCTGCACGCCCGCGGGCCTGTCGCGCTGGAAGGGCTGACTACGTACAAGACGGTGGTGACGGGCACAGGACAAATCCGGCCTTGAGGAAAGGCTTCTCGGTCGGGCTGCTGGGCGGTTCGTTCAACCCTGCGCACGGCGCGCATCGGCGGATGAGCCTGGCGGCGCTGAAGCGGCTGGGGCTGGACGAGGTCTGGTGGCTGGTGAGCCCGCAGAACCCTTTGAAGCCCCGCGCCGGCATGGCCCCCCTGCCCGCACGGCTGGCCTCTGCCCGGGCCGTGGCGCGGCATCCGCGCATCCGGCCGACGGCGATCGAGGTCGGGCTCGGCACGCAGCGCACGGTCGACACGCTGAAGGCCCTGCAGCGGCGCTTTCCGCAGGTGCGGTTCCTGTGGCTGATGGGATCAGACAATCTGGCCCAGTTCCACCGCTGGGCCGACTGGCGGACGATTTCGGCGCTGGTGCCGATTGTGGTGATAGCCCGGCCGGACTATGTTGGGCACAGCCAGACTGCCCCGGCCATGGGCTGGCTGCGGCGGTATCGCCGCCGCACAACGGCCGGATGGAGGAACTGGCATCTGCCTGGCCTTGCGCTGGTGAATTTCGGGCTGGACACACAGTCTGCGACCGCACTGCGCGCCGCACGGCCGGATTGGGCACACGCTACTGGGCAGCCGTCATCGGCACAATCCGCCCACCCCCGGGAACTGGCCCGTCTGCGGGCCGAACAACAGGAACCCTGACTTGACCGACGCCGACAAAAGCGTGGAAGCGCTGCACAGCCTGATCCTCAACTGCCTCGACGAGGGGCAGGCCGAGGAGGTGGTGACGATCCCGCTGGCCGGGCGCAGCGCGATCGCAGACCATATGGTGATCGCATCCGGCCGCTCGACCCGGCAGGTGGCGGCGCTGGCGCAACGCATCGAGGCCGAGGTGAAGCAGAAGCTGGGCCGCAACGTGAAGATCGAGGGGCTGGCGAGCGCCGACTGGGTGCTGATCGACGCCAAGGACGTGATCGTGCACCTCTTCCGCCCCGAGGTCCGGCAATTCTATGGCCTCGAGAAGATGTGGGCCTTCGACAGTGAGGGGGCTCCGCTGCGCGCCTATGGCGCGCGACCTTGAGTATCCGCCTCCGGCGGAGCCGCGCCGAAGGCGCGCGACCTTGAGTGTCCGCCTCCGGCGGAGCCGCGCCGAAGGCGCGCGGCCTTAACCGCCCTGAAGCTTTCCATCATCGCCTATGGCAAGGCCGGGCGCGGGCCCGAGGCCGAGCTGGTGGAGCGCTATCTGAAGCGCATTCCCTGGGGCGCGGGCGTGACGGAACTGGCCGAGCGCGCGGCGCTGCCCTCAGCCCCGCCCGGCAGCCGCACGGTTGTGCTCGACGAGCGGGGGGCCGCGCTCTCCAGCGAGGCGCTGGCCCGCCGGCTGGGCCAATGGCGCGACGAAGGCGTGCGGGAAGTGCGATTCCTGCTGGGGCCGGCCGACGGGCATCTACGGGACACACGCGACACGGCCGACCTGGTACTGGCGCTGGGGCCGGCGACCTGGCCGCACCTGCTCGCGCGCGCGATGTTGGCCGAACAGCTGTACCGCGCCTGGTCCATCTTGTCGGGCCACCCCTATCACCGGGAGTAGGGAAAGCCGCATCTTTCACGTGCCGTTCAAGCTGCTAAGCTGAACAGGGATGCGGGCGAGTCATGCGCCCGGACCAACTGCCCCGGAAAAAGGGTCTGCCGATGAAACCTTTTGTTCACAAGCTGCTTGCGGGCTCTGCAGGGGCACTGCTGGCCCTCACCCTTCCGCCCGCCGTCAACGCTGCACGCGGGAACGCGACCTGG
>JBKDAC010000427.1:0-5150 GCA_046316515.1 Sandaracinobacter sp.
CTTAGAGCCTGATTCGAAAGCTTATCAAGCATGGCAGTATCTTGCGGTTCTGCGGGTGAGCATGCGGATGGAGGCGATGAGCGTCCATGCGGTGGAGCTTTCGATGGATTTCTCCCAGTCTTTGGCGAGACGGCGGCATCGTCCGAGCCACGCGAAGGCTCGTTCGACGACCCAGCGGCGCGGCAAGACTTCGAAGCCTTTCGCCGTGTTGGACCGCTTGATGATCTCGACAGTCCATGTTCCCAAGCCGGTCAGAGCCTCGCGCAGTTTGTCGCCGGCATAGCCCCCATCGGCGAACACATGACGCAGCCATGGGAACCGGTGGCGGATCGCCGCCAGGACATCGACGGCCCCGTCGCGGTCCTGGATGTCGGCGGCGTGGACAAGGATGAAGATCAGGAAGCCGCAGGTGTCGGTCAGGATATGGCGCTTGCGGCCTTTCACCTTCTTGCCCGCGTCATAGCCCGAAATTCCGCCGGATTCGGTGGTCTTGACCGATTGGCTGTCGATCACCCCGGCACTGGGGGAGGCTTCGCGCCCCTCGATCTGGCGCAGGTTCATCACCAGCAGCGTGTTGATCGTGTCGAACAGGCCCGTATCCCGCCAGGCATAAAAATAGCGCCGCACGGTCGAGACCGGCGGAAAGCATTTGGGCAGCACCCGCCACGCACACCCGGCAGAGGCAATGTAGAGCAGCGCATTGACCACCTCGCGCATGTCCGTCGTTCGGCGCCGACCGCCGCGCTTCGCCGGCGGGATGAACGGTTCTGCCACCGCCCATTCCGCATCCGTCATATCCGATGGATATCGCAACCCTTCCCGGCTATCCTCACGCCGGGAAGTACCAGTCCATGCCATGCTTCAATCCTACTCTTCGCAAAGCAGGCTTGAATCACAACATGCTGGTATTACTCAATAACTTTCGGATCAGGCTCTAAGACATGGTTAATTAATCCTTTCTCTGTTAATGCGAAACTGCGTATGCAGCAATAGTGCCAAATAGGCCGACCAAAAAGCATGAAAAGTATAAGCCGAAGTTTACGTTACCAAATTCATTCATGATTGGTGCTCCTAAGCAAGAATCTGCGTACTTGCTGATAGTAGACTTATTGATGTCTTGCTATTTCAATCAAGAGAGCTCCACATGCTGCACCGGCAACGCGCCTGCGCATGCCAAAAGCGGAAGAAACCAGACTCCGCCATCAACCATTCCGACTTCATCAAGACTCATTTCTTGAATTTCTTGCACAGGGTAAAGCTGATTAGGCATCGGCAGCATTTTATACTTCCTTTACAAAGTAGTTATGTGCATCTGCAGACTTATATCTATAAGCCATTAAGGCTAATGCCTTTTATTGCCGACACGCAACCTCGTTGAAAGGGATGCGTCGCAATGTCGCAGTCATGAAGATCGTTGCGTTGCGCCTGCTCCAAACTAATGAGCAGACGCCCATATCGTTGTGTGATCGGTGAACCGAGCTGGGTTTGCTGGAAGCCGCAGCTCCTGGGTTGGACTCCAGTAAGTTGCTTGGAACGTGCGGCATTGCGCGAGGCGGTCTTTCGGAGTCAGGGCGGCATACTGGCCTGCTGCCGGTTTGGTGGACACCGAGATAGGCTCATTTGGGCTACCCCAGCTTCTCGTTCGAAGTCGATAGGGCTGAGGTAACCCAGGGTCGAGTGACGCCGGGTCGGGTTGTAGAAGCATTCGACGTAGTCGAACACGTCCGCCTTCGCCTGTGCCCTTGTGCGGTAGACCTTCTTCCCGATCCGCTCGGTCTTGCGCGACGAGAAGAAGCTTTCCATGGCGGCATTATCCCAGACATTGCCGGATCGGCTCATCGAGCAGGTGACGCCATTGTTGGCCATCAGTCGCTGGAACTGCTCACTGGTATATTGGCTGCCCTGGTCCGAGTGATGCAGCAGGGCGTCCGGCTGCCCCGAACCGCCTATCAGGAACAGGATGTTCGCCGGCATGCAGCAGCAGCTGGCGGCACATGTTTGCGGACAACAGCAGTGCGCCGGCTTGCGCCGCACCACATATGGCACCAATGTCCGGGAAAGTGACAACCGGCTGTGATTGCCCTTGCAGTTCGCCAACGGTCCGATTCGGTCCTCGGGCCCCTTGGCAGGAGCGCAGATCAGATGAGCCAATCGGCGACGGGACATGAGGCAAAACGGCAGTGGCCGCTTTGGGTGCTTGCTGCCGTCAGCTTGGCATGGTTCCTGATCACGCTGGCCGCCAGCGCCAACCTTCCCTTTGCCCGGCCCGAACTGCTCGCCCTTCTGGTAGAGCGGGCCACCATGCTGTTTCCGCCGCTCATCGTCTTGTTGCTGATGGCGGCTTTCATTCCCTCCGGCCGTCGCGCGATCGATATCGGCGAAGTCGGGCAGCGGGTGGAAAGTGCCGCGCGCGCCACCGCCGAGCTGGAGGACCAGCTTCGCCGCATCGACGACAGGCTCGCCGCGTCGCTCACCAAGGTCGAGCAGCTGCGGGCGGCGGCCTTGCCGGAAGCGGCGGGCCTTGCAGCAACGGCTGCTACCCTAGAGGTGGCAGCCGGCACCATGGCGCTGTCGTCGAACGATCTGGGCAGGGCCGCCGATGCGCTGCAGAACGTGATACCTGTGATGGCGACACAGGCGCGCGAAGCCGAGGCGGCGTTGCGGATCGCCGGCAGCGAGGCGCGCCGCCATATCGAGACGGTGGAAGGCGCGCTCGCGCAGGTTGCGTCCTATGGCCGCGACGCGGGCCGCGAGGCCGCGGCCATGGTCAGCACCATGCAAGGCCTGATCGCGCAGATCGACCAGAGCTCGACCGAAACGACCAAGACCATCACCAACAGGGCCTACACGCTGGACGCGGCCGTCAGCGGGGTCCTCGATCGATCGGCAGAGGCCTTTGCCTCGATCGGCGAAACACTGGGCGCGCAGGCGCGCAGCGTGGAACAGATGGTGGCAACCGCCCGGACCGATCTTGACGGTTTAGGTGCCGAGGGGGCCCGCGTGATCGGCCAGCACCTGGACGTGCTGCTGGGGGCGGCCAGCCAGCTGAAGGGCCAGTTCAGCGAACAGCTGCAGATGTCGGATCAGCTGCGCAGCAGCGCTGCCGCCAGCATTGCCGACATCCAGTCCCGGCTGGAAGCCCTGCGCGGCGAACAGTCCGCCGCTGCCCAGGCCCTTGTCGCGCAGACCGACGAGACGGCCCATGGGTTCGAACGGCGTCTCGCCGAAATTGCGGACCGCCAGCACCAGGCCGATCTGGAGCGGCAGGAGCGCATGGCCCGGACCCTGTTCAACTTCGAAGGCCAGCTGACCGAGCTGCGCGACCGCCAGGTGCAGTCGGCCGAGCGGACGCAGGACACGCTGGCAGGGGCAATCGCCGAGGTCGAGAACCGGCTGGAAAGGCTGAAGGCCCGCCAGGCCGAGCTCGGCGCCGACATGGAGGCCGAGGCCGACCGCATGATCGCGGGTGTCGAGCTGCGGCTGGGGGACCTTCGCGCCCGCCAGCAGCAGCTGGCCGTAAGCATGGCCGAAGAGGCAGCCGCCGGCCTCGACCGGGTGGAAGGCCGGTTCGTCGATCTCGGCGCCCGGGCCACCCAGAGCCATGCTGAAATGGTCGAGATACTGGGGCGCATCATGTCCGCCCTCGGCAATCTGGGTGACGCACTGGAAGGGCGCCAGGCCGCCGTCGGCGCGCTGGAACAGCGCATCGGCGGGCTTCTGCCTGCCTTTGACTCCTTCTCCAGTGTCACTGAATCGCGCCTGCCGGAGCTCGCCGGCGGCTTCGAATCCCTCTCGGATCGCGGACGCATGGTTTCCAGCCAACTCGACGCGCTGGCCGACCGGATCGAAAGCCAGGTCGCCCTGCTGCGCGACAGCTCGGCCGCGTTCGAGCGCGACCATGCCGCCGTCATGTCCCTGTCCCAGATGCTGGCGGGCGAGTTCGAGACAGCGCGCGGCCTGGTCGCCGAGATCCACAGCACCACCGAGCAGACCGCCATCTCGGCGGCCGCCCGCATGGTCGAGAATATGATGCAGGTGCGCGCCTCGGTGAATTCCACGGCGTCCGAAATCCGGTCGCTTCTGTCGTCGGTCGTTGCCGAAGCCCAGCAGTCTCTGGACGATATCGCCATCAACAAGGCGGAAGCCGCTTTCGGCGCGCCCATCCGCCTGCAGATCGCCGCGCTGGAAGATGCAACCGTCAAGGCCGCCGAAGCCGCCGGCAGCGCGTCGGAGAAGCTGACGGCGCGTCTTGTGGAGCTGATGCGCGTGATCTCGGAAACCGAAGCGCGCGTCGACGAGGTCGATACCCGCATGGATGTGCGCGCCCGCGACACGCTGGCGGCGCGCTTCATCCGGCTGGTCGGCAGCCTGAACAAGGCCTCGGTCGATGTCGCGCACCTGCTGGCGGTCGATGTCGGCGACAGCGCCTGGAAGCGCTATCTGGATGGCGACAAGAGCCTGTTCGCCCGCACCACCGTGCGTCTCGCTGACAAGGACACTGCCTGCAAGATCGCCGGGCATTACCAGAATGACGAAGCCTTCCAGGCCGAGGCCAGCCACTATCTCGATCAGTTCGAGCAGCTGATCCGGCGCATCCTGAAGGACCCCGACGGCGAGAGCTTCGCCCTCGTCCTGCTCTCGTCCGACATCGGGAAGCTCTATGTGATGATTGCCGAGGCGATCGGCCGGCCGGTCACCCGCAAGATCGATTGAGGTGGCCTTGGAAAGCTGGACAGGATGCTAGGGCATTTTCCGATCATTTCGGTTCATATCCGCATGGTCTGAAGTAATTTGCGCTCTTGTCTGGCTGGAAGATGTCGACGAGCCTGCCGATCAGGTTCCACAGGCCGCTGACGGTGCGCTCGCCCGCCTTTCGGAGCATGGCCTTGTGCCTGGCGAACGCCTTTTCGATCGGGTTGAAGTCGGGGCTGTAGGGCGGGAGGAAGCGCAGGGTGGCCCAGGGTGACCCAGGGCGGCCCCTGCTGCTTCGATCTTTTCCTGCACGGCTGCCCGCTTGTGGCTGGGGAGGTTGTCCATGATGACCCCGGCCTTCGCCGGGGCAGGCTGATGTCACCGGGGCGCAGTTCGGGCACCAGGGCCTTGGTGACGCAAGCCTCGAACCAGTCGCCATTGATCGGCCCATCCAGCAC
>JBKDAC010000428.1:0-1437 GCA_046316515.1 Sandaracinobacter sp.
GGTGGTGTTGCGTCCGGTGTTGCCGCCGCCCAACCAGCCGCGCTCGATCAGTGCAACGTTCGCGATCCCATGGTTCGCCGCCAGATAATGCGCCGCCGCAAGACCATGCCCGCCGCCGCCGATGATAACGACATCATAGCCGGACCTCGGCTCAGGTTCGCGCCAGGCCGGCTGCCAATGCGACTGGCCCGAAAGACCGCCACGCAGCAAAGACAAGGCACCATAGCGGGTCATCGCGGCTGCTCGCCTCGAGACAGGTCTGGGCCGCACGACGTGGACTCCAGCCCGCGGCGGACTCCTGTCGCTCCTCGCACGGGCAAGGTCCTGGCAAGTCCCGAGGTCATAATCAACGAATGAACTTTCCCTGCATGGCTGCAAGTTGCGATGAACATCTGGCTCTTGCCTGCGCCGTTGTATCGCACCGCGGTGCGGTGCGATACAACGCTGTTTCGGCGCAAGATGTCAGAAGCGCTTGGCCACGCCGAGGGTGAAGGCACGCGGCCGCCCCACAGCCGCAGTGGTCGGAACCGGGAAAGCCGGCGACAGGAAACTAGTGTCCAACGTGTTGATGATCAGCGCATTGAATAGGTTCTCTACCCGGGCCTGCAGCTCGAAGCCCGACAGGTTGATCCCGGCCCTCAGGTCCAGCGTCGTGGCGCTGGGCACCTTCATGTTGGGGTTCAGCACGGTCCGCGAATAGGAGCTGGGCATGTCTGAGCGGAACCGCAGCGTCGAGCCGAAGCTCAGCTCGTTCCCATTGGCGAGCGGCAGACGGTAGTCGCCGATCAGGGCGAGCGTGAATTCCGGAGTCAACGGCAGCGGGTCTCCGGCAACGGCGCCGATGTTCGCAGACACACCCGCGTCGACCTCGGTGATGCGGGCGTTCGTGTAGCCTGCGTTAGCCGCCAACGTGAGGCCCGTCACAGGCCGCGCCACGACCTCCATTTCGGCACCATCCACGCGGGCGGCGCCGCCATTCGCCTGCAGCACGATGTTATTGAACAGGCCTTGCAGCTGGATGTCGGTCCAGTCGATCCGATAAATGGACGCGTTGATGTTGAACGTCCCGTCCAGCACCGTGGCCCGAACGCCGGCTTCATAGTTCCAAACCGAGTCCGGACGGATGGTCGTCTGCGCGCCCGGCGGCGGAGCCGGATTGTTCTGCGGTCCGCCAGGTCGGAACCCGCTTGCCGCCCGCAGGAAGGTGCTGACGTCTGGCGTGGGCCGCCACCGCACCGTGCCGAGCCATGTCGTGACGGTGTCCTCGAACTCGAAGTTCGCGATGGCGCGGGGCCGATAGAAGACGACGGAGTTGGGCCCGCCCGTCTGCGCCTTCTGTTCGTTCCGCGCGACACGGATGCCGCCCGTCACGTCGAAATTGTCCGTGAAGTAGAAGGTCAGGTTCCCATACCCCGCCAGTTCCTTGTAGTCCGAACT
>JBKDAC010000429.1:0-2010 GCA_046316515.1 Sandaracinobacter sp.
GAAAGGCTCAAGCGACAGACTATCGAGCATCGGCGCTTGCAACACCGCAAGCTCGCCGCCTAACATCAACCCCCAGACGAGGCCCGCACTCCGCTAAGCTACGCCGCAACCTGTGCCAAATGTTCTGACGACGGACACCTGTTCTGAAATCAGCGCTATTGGAGGAATTTACTTCTCTTTCAGCAGCATGGCCGATCTCGGGACGCTGCAAGGGCCCCGGAAAAGCATCGAATTCCCTGTTTCAGACGTGAAAACAGGGATTAACAGGGAGAGACCAGTTCGCCGCAGACTGCGTCCTGCACCAGCTTTTTCAAGCACTTGCGGCCACCTCATTCTGCTTCCCCTGCGCGCGCATGATGCGGGGGAAGCATTAGGGAAGCAACAAGTGCAGTTGTCTGACATGCCGGCATCATAGACCTGGCGCGGATTCGCGTCCATCGATTGCGCTCTTAACCTCTCGTCCAGCGTCGCGTGCGCAAGCCAAACCAGCCCCGCGAACACGACCAGCCGATAGGCAAGCACGCCCAGCCAATAGGCCAGCAGCCGCGGCTCCAGCGGCGGAAGCTCGGCTGCTGGACGCACCCGGGCAAGACGCGCGGCCAGCGAAACCGCTGCCGTTGAGGCCCGTTGCATCAGGTTCGGGCTCTCGGCGAGGTCGGCCAGCACATAATAGCCGTCCATCCGGCCGAACGGGTTCAGGTTGAACAGCAGCGTCGTCGCAGCCGCGATGGTCGCCACCTGCATGGCCGCGCTCTTCAGCAGCGGGTCGTCGACGACCGCCCACAACAGCACCGCGGCGATCGCGATCCAGCTCTCCACATACATGCCGGCAACACCGACCACGGCGCGCCGCCATTTCGACTGCAGGCGCCATGCGGACGACACATTGGTGAACGGAAAGGGCATGATCAGCATCAGGGCGATCCCGGCCCGGATGGAATGAACGCGCAGACCCTCCGCCGCCGCCATCCGCCACAGGGCCAGGGCATGGCCCAGCTCGTGCAGCAGCTTCAGCGCCAGGAAGATCAGGTATAGCGCCAGCAACCGGGCGGCGTCGAACTGCGCGATCCAGCGGCTCACGTCGCCGACCCCGTCGTCGGCCACGAACAGCAGCAGGGCCATGAGCGCAAGCCCGAGCCAGCCGACGGCAGCAAGCGGATGGAACAGCCAGCCCATCGCGCGGTCGATCCGCGGCAGCCATGGCCCAAGTTCGACCAGCTCGCGCTTCAGGAACAGAGCGCGCCCCTCGATCGGCCCGACTGGCGCAGCCGAGGCCGGGCCTTCGCCTGCCAGCAATCCGGCGAGCTGCAGTCGCGGCACCAGCTGGGCGATCTCGCGTCCCGACAGGCCGGCCCCGGTGCCAACAGCCCCCAGCGCCCTTTGCCCATCCAGCCCTGCAAGCAGACGATAGGCGGCCGGCGAAACCGAAAGATGCCGCCCGGCCGCAATGTCGGAGACCACATATCGCGGCCGCCCGCGGAACACCGTCCGCACGACGGACAGTCCGGGCCGGCGCGACAACACAGCCTCCTCGAGCGTCGGCAAAACCCCGCTTGTCACCACCTTAATTGTCTCCAACACGGATGCACGCCTGCAACGCTAGTCCTCATCTGCCTGCATGGAAACGCCCCGACGCCCTGAAGAGGTCCAAATGCGAAACCACAGGCTCGCAAGCTGCCGCCGGCAGTGCTTCTGATGCAGCTCGGCGTATCCCGAAAGCCTGGAGAAGGCGATGGACTTCGGACTCTCCAAGCCAAACCACGTAAAGGGTTAGAGCCACACGCCTGGTCTCGCGAACCTAGCACTACTTTGGCAGATATCTGCCAAAGTAGTGCTAGCCTGGTGCAGCGGTTGAAACCCCGGCGCACCATCTTCACCGGCCCGATTGACAAGTATTTCGGCCACCGGTTCGGGCGCCCCCCCCTATCGCTCGCTCCAGTTTCGGCACGAGACGCTGCCCCGGGAACAGTATCAGCCGCGGGGCACGGTGAACTATCCGATGAGCAAGGC
>JBKDAC010000430.1:0-5426 GCA_046316515.1 Sandaracinobacter sp.
GTCGCAGTGGGCTTCTTCGCCCAGCTGGTCGATGGCGCGCTCGGCATGGCCTTCGGCATGATCTCCTCCAGTTTCCTCATCGCACTCGGCGTCCCGCCCGCCGCCGCCTCCGCCGGCGTCCATGCCGTCGAAACCGTCACCACCGCGGTCTCGGGCGCAAGCCATGCGATTGCCCGCAACATCGATTGGCGCCTGTTCCGCCGCATCGCCATCCCCGGCGTCCTCGGCGCAGTCGGCGGGGCCTATATCCTCACCAGCATCCCGGCCGACGTGGCGCGCCCACTCATCCAGGGCTATCTCGGATTCCTGGGCACATGGCTCTTCTACCGCGGCTTCAAGCACATCCACGTCGAACGACAGCCGAAAATCGTCGAGCCGCTCGGCCTCGTCGGCGGCTTTCTCGACGCCGCCGGCGGCGGGGGATGGGGCGCAATCGTCACGTCGAACCTGATGATCCAGGGGGGCACGCCCCGGCAGGTGATCGGAACCGTGAACGCCGCCGAGGTCTTCGTCACCTTCACGGCGGCCGCTACCTTCATCTTCACCCTGGGATGGCAGGTCGTCACCACCGCCACCCTCGGCCTGCTGGCCGGCGGCATCGTCGCGGCCCCCTTTGGCGCCGTCCTCGCCAAGCGCCTCAAGGCCGACGTGCTCATCATGCTTGTCGGCGCACTGCTGATCATCACCAGCCTGGTGGGGCTATCGCGGGCCTTGCTTTAGGGGGCCGGCGTTCCGCCGGCTCCGCGCACTTGCGCGGGCGCGCGGTCCCGCTTGCGGCCTTCGCCCGATGGGGTCCGCCCCGCCGGCGGGCCGCACAAAGAATTCATCCTGCCGGTTCGCGCGCACGTCCACCCACTTCGCAAAGCTTGCGCTGTCGCTCTTCAGCACCTCGAACCGCGGCCGCTCGTTTTCCCGCAGGTCCAGCCCGCGCTTATCGATGGCCTTCGCCAGACGCGTTGAATTCATCGACGAAACCGATTAAATCCAGCTCCATGATCTACCTGCCCACCATCAAGCAGCTGCAATATCTCGTCGCCCTCCACCGCACCGGCCACTTCGGCAAGGCAGCCGAAGATTGCCACGTCACCCAGTCCACCCTCTCCGCGGGCCTGCGCGAACTCGAAACCCTGCTCGGCATCACCCTGGTGGAACGCAACCGCCGCGTCGTCCGCTTCACATCGCTCGGCGAATCCATCGTGAAACGCGCCTGGCGCCTGCTGGCAGAGGCCGATGCCATAACCGAACTCGCCCGCGCCGCCGGCAAGCCGCTCGCCTCCGAACTGCGCCTGGGTGTCATCCCCACCATCGCCCCCTTCCTCCTCCCCGGCCTGCTCCCGGGCTTCCGCCGCCAATGGCCCGAGCTCAAGCTCTACCTTCGCGAGGAACAATCCCCCCAGGCCTGCGAGGCGCTCAACCGCGGCCAGCTCGATTGCCTCCTCCTCGCGCTCCCCTACACGTGCGGCGAGATCGAACACGAACCCCTCTTCGACGACCCGATCCGCTTCGCCTTCCACGCGCAAGATCTCCCCAACGCCCCCGCCACCATCAGCCCGGAAGGCATAGACGAAGCCCGCCTGCTGCTGCTGGAGGACGGCCACTGCCTGAAGGACCATGCGCTGGCCGCCTGCAGCCGCGCCACCTTCCGCCCCGACCAGTCCGTCCTCGGCACCAGCTTGCATACCCTCGTCCAGATGGTCGAAAACCGCATCGGCATGACCCTGCTGCCCCAAATGGCAATCGACGCCGGCATCTTGCGCAACACAAGCATCGAAACCCGCCCCCTGGCCAGCCCAGACGCCAAACGCACGATCGCCCTCGCCTGGCGCCCCAGCAGCCCCCGCGCAGAGGAATACCGCCTCCTCGCCAAGGCCCTGAAACAGGCCCGTGCCTAACCAAAATCCGTCGCCCCGGACCTGATCCGGGCCGCTATCCGCAAGAACACCAGCCCCAGCGCATACCCAACACGAACACCAAGGGGCCCCGCCCCTTGGATCCCCGGCAGGGGCCAAAAGGCCCCCGCACCCATCTTCTCAGTGTTTAGCCGCTGCTAGACTATTTCCGAATCAGACGGCATATATCATTGGCGAATAAACATTGTGAGGATGTGCCATGGAGTTGGCAGCGCGTATCGGCGAGCTTCAAAACAGGAATTCCGGTAAGGGCGAGGCTGGTGAGCAGGCGCAGGACTGGCGCTGATCGAGCGTGCATGCGCTGCTTGATCCACATGAAGATCTCCAGGTTGGTCGCACCCCCCCGGAAGCACATCAACCTCAGCCGCTCAACCCCTTTCGAAACGGACTCTGAGGAGCCTTGAACGCGCGTCAATTCAAGGTAAAAATCCATTGATCGCAAAACATCTTTGGTTGGCATTAGGGAGCACGAATGTTGAGATTGAAAGCATTGTGCGGTAAGTTGTTCCTGGCTGGGATAGCAACGCTTGCCATAGTCGGCTGCCGCACGCCTCAACCTGCGCCCCCCGATGCCACCGTCGCCGCACAGCTTGAGAAGTTTTTCGTCGAAATCGGCACTGAATGCACGCCCAAGTTCAGGCATCTTTTCAACAAGAAAAAGAAGAACGCCACGCCCCGCGAAATCGCCGACGTGTTAAACGCCTTGCCTGCGGACCTAGGCAAAGAGCGCGCCGACCAATACGCCAGCTTGCCCGTCTACTTCGGCATCGTACACCGCAACGCTTCCCCTGCTCCTGTCCCTACCGGGCACTCGATCACATCGATTTTCGAACCGCGCGATCTGGTCGGTGTGGAAGATGATCTCACACCGTTTGGCCGCCGAGAATATGATTGCGCATCCATGATGCACATTGGTTCGGAAGCCGGCATCAACTTCGGCGTCGGCGATCTCAAAACCGCGATCGAGCGCACTACGTCGGCCAACACTCTCGCCTTCGTCGTTGTCGGCACCATGGTCTCACCACTCGATCCGGTGCTCAATAAGGGCCTCGTGGTAGCGCCGGGCGTCGATCAGTCCCTCTTCCGGCGGCAAACATTGTTCCGGCTCTGGAACTGGTACCAACTTCCCCAGAACGCCTCCCTTGTCGTCGATGGAGACAAGGGCCTCCTCTCGGTCGTAACGACCTTCGATGGCTACGCGATCTCAAAGCTCTCCAAGGTCAACGGCAAGCTCCTGCTTGACGCAACCGGTTCGCTCTCGGTGCCGCTTGCCCCATTGCGCAATTCCACCAGCGCACAGCGCCATTTTGAAACCGAACAGTCTGGAAGGGCCTCCATCCCCACGGCCGGCGTCGTAAAGCCAAAATCGTCCGGCCTATTGCCGGGCCCATCCAAGGTGGCAACAGATATCGCCGAAGAGATGAAGGGCAAGCTAGTCTGGAAGACGCAGCCCGAGCCCGTCTTTCCAGAAGCCAATAACCGCCAGGAAACGGTGATGCTGCCGGGAGTCCCGGCTGAGCTCTGCCGCGACGATCTGTGGCGCCTCGACGAACGTGTCGACGCGCCTCCCGCCGCCGCCGCAGTCACCGGCCGCCAGATGCGTCCCGTCGAACCCGGTAAGGGCTGCGAAGTCGTCATCAATTTCAACGTCTCCGCTACGCCCGCCGACAGTGGGCAGATGCTCGTGCCACTGCGCCTCGTCTGGCCGGGCGCAGCCGGCGCCGCGGACGGCCTCCGCCTGTCCCAAGATCTGCAGCTTGCTGATTACCGCGCCCCGGCAAGCATCGAACCCACACAGGGAATTCCCGTCAGCGCCGAGGGGCAGCTCAACTTTGCAATCCGAGAGCTTCCCGGCTGGCAGGTCTCCGGAGGCACGCAGCCCCGCCTGAAAATGGAATGCAAAGCAAACGAAGGCTCATACACACAGGTAGCAGTAAATCCGGGCCACGACATCAAGCCGGTTGCGGTCCAGCAGGGGCCGAACGGCAACAAATATTTCGGCCTCGCTTTTTCCAAGGAGTTGTTCGAACGGATCCGCGCAACGCCGAGTTGCAAAATCTCCGGGTCGATAAACTTCTATGCATCGCATCCCCGCAGCCAGCTGCAGGTGTCACTGGCCGTGCCTGACACTACATTCGAAGCGCTCCAGCCCGCCACCCCGCCAGTTATCCCCTGAAGATCGGCTCCGCGTCAGGGCAATTATCTTTCGAAGTTGGCGAATTTAACAGAGCTGGCCTGGCAAGATTGAACAGTGCGATAGGTGGATTGTCTGTCTGACGGCGGCCATGTTGGTCGCATGCCAGGAGATGATATGAGCAGGAGACCACGCCGCAACCACAGCCCGGCGTTCAAGGCGCGGGTGGCTGTGGAGGCGATCAAGGTTGAATTGGGCGAATTCCGGGGACACTATACGAAGGCGATTATGCACTTGACATACCATAGGGCAATCTCATAAGGTTAGCCCATGACGAACCTTACCGCCCCGATTTACAACAACGAAGACGCAGCCCGCGCGCATTTTGAGGGCATCCGCTGGCCGGATGGTCGCGTTTGCCCCCATTGCGGCACGGTCGGCAATTCGACCCTGATGCAGGGCAAGACGACCCGCCCCGGCCTCTACAAGTGCAAGGATTGCCGCAAGCCGTTCACCGCCACCATGGGCACGATTTACGAACGGTCGCACATTCCGCTGCACAAGTGGCTGCTGGCAACGCAGCTGATGGTCGCCAGCAAGAAGGGCATTTCGGCTCACCAGTTGTTCCGTATGCTCGGTTTCGGCTCGTATCGCACCGCCTGGTTCATGGCGCACCGCATCCGCGAAGCGATGACCGCTGGCGATACCGGCCCGCTTGGCGGCAATGGCGCGACGGTTGAAGCCGACGAAACCTACATCGGGCGCAAGAAGGGCGTTGACGCCCCGCGTGGTGGTTTCCGCCACAAGATGCGCGTTGTGTCGCTGGTTGACCGCAACAGCGGCATTGCGCGTTCGATCTTCGCCGATCAGCTTACCGCTGGCGAGATTGCCTCAATTGTTCGCGTGAACGTCTCGCGCGATAGCCGCCTGATGACCGACGAAGCCCGCCACTATTGGGCAGTTGGCCGCGAGTTCGACAAGCATGACCGCGTGCTGCACGGCATCGGCGAGTATGTCCGTGGTGACGCCTATACCAACACGGTCGAAGGCTTCTTCTCAATCTTCAAGCGCGGGATGCGTGGCATCTATCAGCATTGCGGCGAGCAGCATCTGCACCGCTACCTTGCCGAGTTCGATTTCCGCTACAGCAACCGCGCTGGTCTTGGCGTCAACGACAACGCCCGCGCTATTAAGGCTGTGAAGGGCGTCGTCGGCAAGCGGTTGACCTACCAACAAGCTAACCGCGTCGCGGCCTGATAAGCCGCCGGGGAAGCGGCCCCGCGATCAGCGGTGGAAGCCTAGACCTTAGGCTTTGCTGGCTTGGCCTTCTTGGGTTGTGGCGGGGTGGCAAGCATACGCTTGACCACCTCGTCACGGCGGCG
>JBKDAC010000431.1:0-19683 GCA_046316515.1 Sandaracinobacter sp.
GGATCATGGAAGTCTATCTGAACATTGCAGAATTCGGCCGCGGCGTGTTCGGCGTAGAGGCGGCGTCCCGCCACTATTTCAACAAGTCCGCCAAAAACCTCACCCGGGTAGAGGCCGCCCGCCTCGCCGCCATCCTCCCCCAGCCCATCAAACGCGACGCCGCCAGCCCCGGTCGCTACACCAAGCGCTACGCCAACCGCATCGCCGGCCGAACCCGCGTCGTGGCAAATGAAGGGCTCGACTGGTGCATAGCGGGCGACCGCTAGTGCGTCAGCAATAGCCGGCGACTCCGCGAAGCCCCGGCCGGCGTGCGGCGGAGACTTCCGCCGACACGTCCGACGAGCGAGCTTCGCCCGCAACCTTTCTCTGCTGTTCCTGGTGCTGCAGACTCGACGGCTTCGCCGCCGGCTGCATCCGGCACTAAGCCGTCCACCCCCCATCGATAACCAGCTCGCTTCCCGTGACGAAGCTGCTCTCGTCCGAGGCCAGGAACATAATCCCCGCCGCAATTTCCTCCGGCTGACCGGCCCGCTGCAGCGGCGTGTTCACCAGCGCGATCGCGTCCACCGGAATGCTGTTCGCCCCCGGCGGCGTCCCGAGTGCGTCCCGCGTCGCGCCCAGCCCGCCCTCGTCGATCTTGGTCCAGATCGGCGTGTCGATGATTCCCGGGTGCACCGAATTGCAGCGGATCCGATCGGCCGCATATTCCTTCGCGACCGCCTTGGAAAACAGCCGGATGCCCCCCTTGGTCGCGCAATAGCCGGCAAGCCCCGGCGCCCCTTCCAGCCCAGCGACCGACGAAATGTTGATGATCGACCCGCCCTTGCCCCCGGCGCGCATCGCCGGCACGCAATGCTTCACCCCCAGGAACGGCCCCGTCAGGTTGATCCCCACCTGCCGGTTCCACGCCTCCAGGCTCATCTCCGTCACCAGCTGGCCCGATCCGATCCCGGCATTGTTCACCAGCGTGTCGAGATGGCCGTGGAGGCGCACCGTCTCGGCCACCACCTCACGCCACTGGCCCTCGTCCACCACGTCCTGGTGCCGGTAGGCCGCGCGCCCGCCCGCCTTGGCGATGGCCTCCAGCGTCTGGTGCCCGCAGGCGTCGTCGATGTCGGTCAGCATCACGGCAGCGCCCTCGTGCGCCAGCGCGATCGCCGTCGCCCGGCCGATCCCGCTCGCCGCGCCCGTCACTATCGCGGATTTGCCCTTCAGTCGCATGGCTCTCTCCCCTCGCCCTTCGGCTCGTGGGGGTCATCATGCGGGCCCATCGGCTACTTCAACACTCCCTTTCTTGCCATGGCCCGCGAATACCAGGCAAAGAACAGGCAGCCCGCCAGCACGACCAGCTGCATATAGGCGCTGCTCCCCATCACCGCCGCCCCGTCCGACAGGGCATAGGTATAAATCAGGCTCACCACGAACGCCGCCAGCGAGATCAGGAACACCGGCACCGCCGTCCGGCTCCGCCTGAGCAGCAGCAGCGTGCCCAGCAAGCCGCCCCACACGCCCACCGGCCAGACGATCATCATCCACAGCGGGAAGGCGTCCATATAGGCGATCTGGGCATCGGTCATGCCCATCTGCCGATAGTAGGGCTCGCCCTGCAGCTTCGACATCAGATAGTCAAACGCGCCGAAGCCATTCCAGATCAGCCCCAGCCCGCCCACGATCCACAGGTGAAGGGGCGTGCGCGGCCCCTCGATCACGGTTGCCATTGGCAGCTCCTCCCGGAACGGAAGGTAACCCGGAACATGGCTCTTGGAAACAGCAAAGGGCCGGACTGCCCAGTCGGCAACCCGGCCCCAAAGCCCTTTCGAGCAAGCGCGATCAGAAGCGAGCGCGCATCCCCAGGAAGTAGAAGCGGCCAACCCCGGAGACCGGATAGGCGGAGCTTGCGATGAACGGGCGCTCGTTCGTCACGTTGTTGATGCCGCCGTAGATCTCGAAACCCTCGTTCCAGGTGAACGAGGCAGAAAGATCATGCACCCACATTGGGCTGGCAATGCCGGCCGGGCCGAACTCCAGGTCCACCCGTTCGATCTGCACGGCAGACGCGATGGCCTGCCTGCCGATGTACTGGGTGCGCCAGCCAAGGCCGAAGCCACCCGGCGAAACCCAGAAGATCGAGCCGACGCCGGACCATTCGGGGACACCCAGTTCGCCCAGAGCCGGGTTTGCGACATCGGTGCGCACCGGATCGAAGAAGCGGTCCAACCTTTCCGTCCAGTTAGGGTTGAGACTCATTTAAAGCCAGAACGCGATGGCTGTTGCAAGCGTGATCGATGGGAGCGAGACAGCCCTACCCCCGATCGTGCCTGTCAGGGCCGTATAATCTCGAACAACAATACCTTTCGGATTCTTTGCGCTCGAAAGGCGTTCAATTGATCGCGTTGCAACGAAGATCGGGTAGGTAGACTTTTTTGGTCTTCCGGCCAGAGCATCGTCCAAACGTGTTTTTATCTCTGTAACACTTATTTTATTTGGAGTTCCGGACATCACACTTCCCCCCATTTTCTTCTAATTCAAAGTCTAGATTACTTTTTTTGCAGGCGCAACAAGAATATCATAATAATATTCCCGAGTGCCCACAGAATTTATGTAAAAATGCCCGCAGTTCTGACCTACAACGGGCGCTTTCGTAGTTCCCTCGAGCCAAATCCAGTACGGATCGTCTGCGTCACCTAAACGAGCATCCTGGATTTGATTGGTAACATTTAAAAAGTAGACTACTTTTGATTCATTTAAAAGATATGCGCTTGCATCACACTGAGTTACCTTAGAGTCAAAATATTTTTCATATAGTGGCGTGAGAAACGCACATACTTTGGCCTCCTCTGGTATATTGAAGTCCAAGGCTTTCAACGTCCCATACACAAGTCGACGGTAGCCGATTACAAGCTTTTCTGATATCGGTAGATTTGCATGTGTAGGTAGTTCATATTGATTCGCGGACGCCAATCGACCATATCGCTTTACGCTCTTCTTATCTAGCGCAATACTACGAAGACGATCTTCGGCAGCCTTATGAGGTTCGATCCTAAGCCCTGCACTTATAACGCTCGTAGTAACACCCGAAGGTCCGGGGGTATACATAAGTCGCGTCCCGCCACGTGGGGTAGCAGCGATCCGATAGAGTTTGATTGCCTTATTCAATCCATTTGGATCACCCGAGTCTTCGAACCAGCGTCCGAGTTCATACTGTGCTTGTTTGTCGCCGCCCTGAGCTTCAACAGCAAGCGCCTGAACCGCTGGGTCCGCGGCACCGCCCGTAAGCGGTATCCCCATATATTGATTTGTCGCGCATCCACTCGACAGGAGGGCCAGCACAAATAGCGAGGGGAATCCATGGGGCTTGCGTTGTATCTTCTCTGATTTTGGCCCCCGACTAAGCATATCCCAGCCTTGCAAAATATTACTCCAAAGTCAGCAAAGTTGGTCAGGCGTGTCAAGCGTTTATGTTCAAAATTGACGGCTTGGAACATGTTATCGATAAAATAGTTTCTCTGTCTCGGGCTTGCAATGATTAAACGTCGCTAGACTATCGCTCTCGCCCCGCCTGCGCCACGGTCGTTTGCAGCGGGCTCAAAAGATAGCTGATGATGCGCCTTGTGCCAGTCCGGACATCAACTGTCGCCGACAGGCCGGGTGACAGCGCGATGCGCCTGCCATCGGCATCGACGTAACTGCGATCAAGAATGATGGTGGTCATGTAAACCAGCCCCAATTCCTTGTCCTGCACAGCGTCGCGACTGATCGATTTCACCCGACCAGGAACGCTGCCAAATCTGGTAAACGGAAAAGCCTCAAGCTTGACAGCAGCTTCCTGCCCGACCCGCACGAACCCGACATCCTTGTTGAGAATGCGCGCTTCAACTTCGAGACCGCCGCGGCTTGGTACCACTGTCATCAATGGCTTGGTCGCTTCGATGACCCCTCCAATCGTGTGGACGTCGAGCTGGTGGATTGTCCCGTCAACAGGGGCGAACCCGACGAGATGGCGAACACCGGACGCGCACCGATCGCGAAGAGCGGCGCACCGTTGGCGCGATCCACCAATGCCTGCTCGGCCGCTGTGATGCCGCCGGGGAACAGCGACGTGACCTGAGCCGGCGTCGGAATCAGCGGACCGTAAGGGAAGCGCGTCACACGCGCGCCCGGCCCACCCACCCGGAAGCGGCTCGCAAAGTTCGGCATGGTCGCGGGGTTGATGTCGCCCCGCTGGAAGCGGCGGGCGGGGTTTCCGAAGGTCGTCGAGTTGTTGGCGCGGGCGTTGTTGGCCGTGAAGTCCCGGTCGACGAGCAGGACTTCGGTTTCGTTGGTGTAGCCGCCGGACAGGGTGATGTTGCCGCGGCCTTCCGCGAAATTCTTGCCCCAGGCACCCGAGATCGTGATTGCAGTGCCGTCGCCCCGGCTGCTGATGCCGGACTGCGCATCCAGCTGGATGCCTTCGAAATCCTTCTTGAGGATATAGTTCACGACCCCGGTGACGGCGTCGGCGCCGTAGACGGCCGAGGCGCCGCCCGTGAGGACTTCCACCCGCTCGATCAGGGCCGAAGGGATGGTGGAGACATCGACGGCTGTCGATCCGCCGACGCCGGACACATGGCGACGGCCGTCAACGAGGACCAGCGTCCGGTTAGCGCCGAGCTGCCGCAGGTCGAGCGTGGCCTGGCCGACGCCGCCCGAGCCGCGCTCGATCGAGTCCGCGATGGTGCCGGACGAGATGAGGGCCGGCAGCTGGCGCAGCGTTGCCGTGGCATCGACGTTGCCCGCTGGCGGAAATCGGCGGCGCTGAGCGTGCTGATCGGCACCGGGGCGACGGCGTTCGGATCCCGCGCGAGGCGCGAGCCGGTGACGATGATGGTTTCGGCTTCCTAAAGGGATGGTGCTGCGGCTGCTGCCTGGTCCTGCGCAACCGCGGGCATGGAAAGCGCCAGCATGGAAACGCCAAACAATGTGGTGGCAGGCCGATAGAAGCGCATCAAAAAATCCCCTTATGAGCAATTTTTGGTTTTATTGGTCACCAAACCCTAACATTCGGAATAGGCCGCACAACCCCCGTCCGCACCCGAGGGCGCCCATTCGCGTTAATGATGTCGCACTATGGCTTTCGGGCCACAGGCCCGGTCGGCGCCTCAGGCGCCGGGTAGCGGGTAGCTCGGATCGGGGATATTCTCCAGCGCCTCCATCAGCGCCTTCGCCCAGCGGTCACCCAGATCATGATAATAGGGATCACTCTCCGCGATCCGCGTCAGCGCGGCCGTCGATTGCCCAGGCTTCACCACCAGCATGTCGATCGGGAGGCCCACCCCCAGATTCGACCGCATGGTCGAGTTCATGCTCACCAGCCCGATCTTCATCGCCTTGGCCAGCGGCGTCCGATAGGTCAGCATCCGGTCCAGCACCGGCTTGCCGTATTTCAGCTCGCCGATCTGGAAATAGGGCGTGTCCATCCCGCACTCGATGAAATTGCCCTCGCCATAGATCAGGAACAGCCGCGGCGCCCGCCCGTCGATCGACCCGCCCACCAGCAGCGTCACGCCGATCTCGACGCCCTCCTGCTGCTGCACCACTGCCTCGATGTCCTTCTTGGCACCCACCATCGCCTCGCCGATGATCTGGGCCACCCGGAACATGGTGGGCGCGGTCTCGACGAACTCGGGCTCTTCCTTGCCCGGCATCGTCACGCCTTCCTTCAGCCGGTTGATCAGCGCCTGCGTGGTGCTCAGCGAACCGGCCGACGCAATCGCCACGATCCGCTTCCCATCCTCCCCGAACACGCGCAGCTTGCGATAGGTGGAGATGTTGTCGATCCCCGCGTTGGTGCGGGTATCGGCCATCATCACCAGGCCCTCCTTCACCAGAAGTCCCACGCAATAGGTCATACGAGTGTCGACCCCCTCCTCGGCACCAGCCTACTGGCTCTGGCTTTGCTGCTGGCCACCGGCTTGCCGCCCATGCACGCCCACTGCAAGGGATTCCAGCCCGCCCCCGCGCCGGCTGCCGCGCACCGGCGCGGCGTCGCGGCTGTCCAGCCCCACGGCCACCCGAACATGCCCCTCGGTTCCGCAGACACCATGCGTCGGGTCAAAACTGACCCAGCCCAGCCCGGGCACAAAGCCTTCCGCCCAGGCATGGGCGGCTTCCTGCTCGGGATGATCGGCGGCGGCATAATGCCCTGATACATAGCGCGCCGGCACCCCCAGGTGGCGCGCGGCCGCAATGAAGATCTGCGACAGGTCCTGGCACACCCCGCGCCCCAGCCGCAGCGCCGTATCCGCATCGGTCGCAACCTCGGTGATCCCGGGCTCGAACTGCATCCGGTCGCGAATGCCCAGCATCAGCGCATGCAGGGTCGACAAGGCATCCTCCTGTCGCAACCCCTCGGCCAGCGCCGCGATCGCGGGCGTCACCGCCGTCAGCGGCGTCGACCTTCGGAACAGCACAGGCGGCAAGGGCTCGGTCGCCCCGCCCACCATGCCCGCCGTGTCGGTCGTGATCACCGTCCCCGTCACATGCAGGGTCAGCGCGTCGACCGCGCGCTCGGCATAGAACATGTGGCAGATATTCCCGAACGCATCGGTCGACGGCATCATCCGCCCATCGACATCCACGTCCACCCGCCAGTTCACCACCTGCTGCGAATCCGTGTCCGAAGGCGTCAGCTTCAGCACCTGCACGATCCCCGCCGCCGGCGCGGAATAGGTATAGCGCGTGATATGATCGATGAGTAACTGCATCAGGAGTCCTTGCCGTCCTCATGGTCGGGGCGGTGGGCGGTGCACAGCGACCGAAGGGAGCGTACGGCGCATCATCAGAACAGATACTGCTCGGCGATGGCGTTCCCCAGCCGGTTGTTCTCGCCCACGAAGTCCACCAGAAACTCGTGCAGGCCGGACTGGAACAGCGTGTCGATACTGTGGGTCGCCAGCGACCTCAGCGCGGCCGATGCGATCCGGTTCGCCGGCCCCCGCCGCCCCCGGCTCGCCGCCAGCTGGTCCAGCAGCCACACGGCATCCTCAAGGCACGCGATCAGGCTGCGCGGCATCGCCCGGTTGAAGATCAGCAGGTCGGCCACCAGCCAGGGCTTCACGCTCTCGCGATACACCCAGCGATAGGCCGTCAGCGCCGACACCGTGCGCAGCAGCGTGGTCCACTGGAAATAATCCAGGCTCCCGCCCACCGGTTCCGTCCGCGGCAGCAGCAGATGATATTTCACGTCCAGCAGCCGCGCGGTGTTGTCCGCCCGCTCGACCGTCGTCCCCAGCCGCAGGAACCAGTAGGTCGCCTCGCGCAGCTGAGTCCGGTGCGCTGCCCCGTCGAACATCAGCAACGCGCCCTTGATCGTATCTGCAAGCCGCACCAGCGTCGTGCTGTCCGGAATCGTGGTCCCGAAGCGCTGCACCTCGTGCCAGGCGTCGTTCACCGCCTCCCAGGTCTCCAGCGTCAGCGACGTCCTGACCGCCCGCCCGTTCGATCGCGCACATTCCAGGCAGCGCCGGATCGAGCTCGGGTTTTCCGGGTCCAGCGTCAGGAACCAGCCCACATGGGCCTCGTCCATCGGCAGGCTCCGCTCCAGGAACCCGTCGTCAACGGCGGCCGACCGGATCGCGCTCTCCCACGCCGGTCCGGCCCCGCCATGCGACGCCGGCAAGCTCGCCAGCCGCACCGTCGCATCGATCAGCCGGCACAGAAAATCCGCCCGCTCAAGATAGCGGCCCATCCAGTACAGGTTGGCGGCACTCCGCGAGAGCATTCAGTCCAACCCCCCCGGCCCCGGGAAGGGGCCATCAAGGTCACCGCCCTCGGGCTCGAACGGCCCGGTCGACTCGCCCGTGAAATCCCCAACTTCGGGACCGTCCACCACCCAGGTGTCCTTGGTGCCACCCCCCTGGCTGCTGTTCACCACCAGCGAGCCTTCCTTCAGCGCAACGCGCGTCAGGCCGCCCGGAATGATCCGCGTGCCGTTCGCCCCCGTCAGCACGAAGGGCCGCAGGTCCACATGCCGCGGCGCAACGCCCGCCGCCGTCAGCGTCGGGCAAGTGCTCAGCGCAAGCGTCGGCTGCGCGATATAATGCTCCGGGTTCGCCTTCAGCCGCGCCGCAAAGGCCTCACGCTGCTCCGTGCTCGCATGCGGCCCCACCAGCATCCCATATCCGCCAGAGCCGTCCGTTTCCTTCACCACCAGCTCGTGCAGATTGTCCAGCACATAGGACAGCGCGTCTGCCTCCCGGCAGCGCCAGGTCGGCACATTGTGCAGGATCGGGTCCCGCCCCGTGAAAAACCGAACGATCTCCGGCATATAGCTATAGATCGCCTTGTCGTCGGCAATCCCCGTGCCCAGCGCATTCGCGATCGTCAGTTTGCCCGAATGCACCGCGCTCACAAGCCCGGGCACCCCCAGCACGCTGTCGCTCCGGAACTGCAGCGGGTCGATGAAATCATCGTCCACCCGCCGGTACAGCACATCCACCCGCTTTGGGCCCTCGGTCGTGCGCATGAACAGCACATCGCCGCTCACGAACAGGTCGGACCCTTCCACCAGCTCCACCCCCAGCTTGTCCGCCAGGAAGCTGTGCTCGTAATAGGCGCTGTTGTGGATCCCCGGGGTCAGCAGCGCCAGGCAGGGCTCGCCCCCGCACTGGTTCGGCGCCACCGACGTCAGCGTCTCCAGCAGGGTCTCGGGATAGGTCTCCACCGGCCGCAATCCGCCCGCCGCCGACACCGCATGGATCAGCTCCGGCAGCAGCCGCAGCATCACCTCCCGGTTTTCCAACATGTACGAAACGCCCGACGGCGTCCGCGCATTGTCCTCCAGCACGAAGAACTCGTCCGGCCCCGTGCGCACCAGGTCGATGCCGGCGATGTGCACCCACACATCCTTCGCCGGCCGCCGCCCCACGGCCGCCAGGCAATATTGCGGGTTCAGCAGCACCAGCTCTTCCGGAACCACCCCGGCCCGGATGCAATCGCGCGGGCCGTAGACGTCGGCCAGGAACATATTCAGCGCCTGCACCCGCTGCGTCAGCCCCGCCTCCAGCACCGCCCATTCGCTGCCCGCAAGGACGCGCGGCACGATGTCGAAGGGAATCAGCCGCTCGCTCGCATCCGGATCGCCATAAACCGCAAAGGTGATCCCAATGCGCCGAAAAAACAGCTCGGCCTGCCGCCGCCGCGTCTCCAGCAGCTCGGGCGGCGCAGACCGCAGCCACGCCGCCACCTGGGCATAGGCCGCGCGCACCTCTGGCGTCTCGCCCGCACCCCCGAACAGGGGGCCGGCGCCCTGCCCGCTTGTGTAGGGGCCAAAGCCATAAGTTTCGTCGAAAGCGGACCCTGTCACGCGCACATATTGTGCGCCGCACAAAGCCCATGCAACCGGAATCTTGCCCGGCCGCAGCCCGGATCAGTCGTCGGCCACCCGCTGCGGCACGTCCCGCCAGCCAGAACCACGATTGCCCTCATAGGACCGTCCAGACCGCTCGGCCGGCGCCCGATAGCTCGGCTCGGCACGCTCCACCCGCTCGGCACGCGGCGGGGGCGGAGCCGCAACCCGCGCCTCGGCCGGCATGGCGCGTGGCGGGGCCATCGCCTGCATCGGCAAACGCTGCAGCCCCGGCGCGCCACCCGGCCGCACCCGGTTGCGCACAAAGCACGCCATCGGCGACTCCCCGGGCCGCGACCGGTCCACTGTCGCGCGGTCACGATCCCGATCCCAGTCAAGATCCCAGTCACGATCCCAGTCACGATCACGATCCCGCACATCCCAGTTGCGCCCATCCCAGTTGCGCCCGGCCCAATCATGCCGGCCACGCAGCACATGGCTGCGCAGGCCCGGCCGATAGACCCAGGCGCCCGGCGCATGCACCCACCAGTCATTGCCCCAGCCATAGCCCCAGTTCGACCAGCCAACGGGCGGCAGCGGCGACCAGCTCGCAAAGCCCCCGCCTGCGCGCCAATCCACCCAGGAAGGGCCAAAGCGCGTATCCGGCACCCAGAACCAGCCAAAGCGCGAATGCGTGCCCCAGGTGCCATATTGCGCCAGCGAGCCATAGAAGATGTCGACCGAGCCGACATCCCGGCCCCACCAGTCCACCGGAATCCCCTGCGCATAATGCCGGTCATCCAGCGGTGCTTCGGACCATCCATAATCCGTCATGCACCCCATCAACGCGAGGCCAAGACCGGCAATCGCAAAGAATTGTTTCATGCGCGCAACATTGTTGAGCGCTGGCTGAACGGAAGCTGACTCCCGGCGGTCGGATCAGCCCGGCACATAAATCCAAATGTGCCTAGGACCACCAGAAAGCCCCCGAAGGGTTTTCGCGGCTTCGGTCTGAACCGGGGCGCCCGCGCACGGAATGTCATAGATCACCGCCATGCCCAGCAGGGTGGCGGGGGGCGCCGTATTCAGTTCAACCACGCCGGTAAAGATGTTGCGGTTCATGAAGAAGATACTGCCCCATAGGTCGTGCAACCGCTTGTCGTCAGGGCAGCGCGGCGCCTCGCGCAACTGCTTGCGGATGGCCTCGACCGCACGGGGATCTCCGCCGATTGCCGCGCCCGTCAGAGCACCTCTGCCCTATAGGGGTCGGCGGCGACGCCGGTGCCGTCTCGGTAGGCAAGCCCCAGCGGGTATCTTGCAGAGACCTCGCCGGCGGCCACCTCCTGTTCCAGCACCGGGATTGCCTCCTCGATCCGGCCAGCGCTGTACAACTTCATGCCAGGCGTGCCCTTCACGCCCGCAGCACAGCCGCTAAGGAAAAGGCTCAGCGACGCCGCACAAACAAACTCCGCAACACCATGGCTCAGGCAGCGAGAAGCCCGGCTTCCAGCCGACCCATGTGATAATCAAAGTCCCCGAACTGGGTCTCGATGATCGACAGCCGCTTGAAATAATGGCCGGCCGCCAGCTCGGTCGTGATGCCGATCCCGCCATGGGTCTGCACCGCCCACTGGCCGAGCGCCCGGGCGCCCTTGTTGATCTTAGCCTTGGCCTGGCTCACCCACTTGGCCCTGTCAGCGTCGTCGAGCCGCAGCGTGCCCATCAGCGTCATCGAGGTCGCCTGCTCGGCTTCCATGAACATATCGACCAACCGATGCTGGATCACCTGGAAGTCGCCGATCGCCTTGCCGAACTGCTTCCTCTGCTTGGCATAGTCCAGCGTCAGCTCGTGCAGCTTCTTCATCGCGCCGGTGGCTTCGGCACACTGCGCCATCGCGGCATGGTCCACAAGCGTCTCGATAAGCGGCAGCGCCTGGCCCTCGCCACCCAGCAGGGCGTGCGGGCCGACATTGGCATTCTCGAAATACACCTCGCTCGACATATAGCCGTCGACACACGGATAGTCGCGCCGCACCACGCCCTTGGCATTGGCCTCCACCAGGAACAGCGACACGCCGGCAGCCTCGCGCTGGCTCCCGCCCGTCCGCGCGCTCACCAGCAGATGCGTTGCATAGGGCGCCGCCACCACAACACTCTTGTGCCCGTTCAGCGTCCAGCCCGACCCATCGGCCTTCGCAGTCGTCTTCAGGTCCGCGAGGTTGTAGCGCCCCTGCGGCTCATAGAATCCCGCACCAATCACCACCTCGCCCGAAATGATGCCCGGCAGCAGTGCGTCGGCATGCGCCCCGCCGGTCGCCACCAGTGCATTGCCGCCGATGACCACGGTCGGCACATAGGGCTCCACCGCGATCGCCCGGCCAAACTCCTCCATCAGCACCATGGAATCAACGGGTCCGCCGCCGAACCCGCCATGCGCTTCCGGCAGCGCCGCGCCCAGGATGCCGAGTTCGGTTGCGAGCACCTTCCACACGCCGGGGTCGCGCCCGCCCTCCATTCGCAGCATCGCCTGCCGTCTGTCGAAGTCATAGGTGTCCGACAGATAGCGCCGCAACGTGTCGCGCAGCATGCCCTGCGTTTCGGTGAAATTGAAATCCAAGCTCGTCCTCCCCGGAAATTCATTCATCAGGCGCATCCTGCGCCCGTCAGGCCGCGGGTGTCCACAAAGCGGCCGTCAGGTCGCGGCCGCCGTCAAAGCCCCAGCACCATCTTTGCGATGATGTTGCGCTGGATCTCGTTCGATCCGCCATAGATGCTGGTCTTGCGCATGTTGAAATAGATCGGCGCCGCGCGGTGCGCGAACTCCGGCCCGATCGCATATTCGTTCGACCCTTCCGGGAACGCCCGGAAATAGGGCGCCGCATAATTGCCGGCGGCTTCCAGAACCAGCTCGGTGATCCGCTGCTGGATCTCGGTCCCCTTCACCTTCAGCAGCGAGGATTCCGGCCCCGGCCCCTTGCCGGAGGCTTCGCCTGCCAGCGTGCGCAGCTCGGTAAACTCCAGCGCCGTCAGGTCCGTTTCCAGCTCGGCCACCTTGCGGCGGAAGAAGGGATTGGCCAGCAGCGACTGCCCGCTGCCGTCCTGCTCGGTCCGCGCAATCGCCTTCAGCTTCTCGATGCCCCGCTTCGAACGGGCAACGCCCGCAATCCCCGTGCGCTCATGCGCCAGCAGGAATTTGGCGCAGGTCCAGCCCTTGTTTTCCTCATAGACGCGATTCTCGACAGGCACCTTCACATTGTCGAGCCACACCTCGTTCACTTCATGCTCGCCCCCCAGCGTGATGATCGGCTTCACCGTGATCCCCGGCGACTTCATGTCGATCAGCAAGAAGGAAATGCCCTCCTGCATCTTCGCGCCCGTGTCGGTCCGCACCAGGAAAAAGCCCCAGTCCGCATGCTGGGCCAGCGTCGTCCAGGTCTTCTGGCCGTTGACGATGTAATACTCCTTGCCGCCCTCGGTCACCCGCTCGGCCCGCGTCCGCAAGCTCGCAAGGTCCGAACCCGCACCCGGCTCCGAATAGCCCTGGCACCACCACATGTCACCCGAAAGGATGCCCGGCAGATGCTTCGCCTTCTGCTCCGGCGTGCCGAAGGTATAAATCACCGGTCCCACCATGTTGATCCCGAAGGGCGCGGGCGGAATGGTCTCGGCCTTCGCGCTCTCTTCCGAGAAGATGTAGCGCTGCGTCGCGGTCCAGCCGGTCCCGCCATAGTCCTTCGGCCATGCCGGCGCGGACCAGCCCTTCTTCGCAAGGATGCGGTGCCAGGCCAGCATATCCTCGCGGCCCAGTTCCTCGCCCTCATCCTGCTTGCCGCGCAGATGCGCAGGATAATTCTCGGCGATGAAGGCCCGCACTTCCTCGCGGAAGGCGATTTCCTCGGGGCTGAACGCAAGATCCATCAACTATCTCCCTTCTTCTCCATCGGCGCTAGCACCGCCCCGCGTCTGCGCAAAGCTGCCAGAATGGCGCAACCGCGCATCAACAGCCGGAATGGGCCGGTCGGGTTGGGCATCGCCGAATCAGGGTCTGGCGTCGCCGAATCCATGCGCTAATAGAAGCCCAGCATGTGGCGCCTCCACCAATTTCCTCTCTGTCCGTTCAGCCGCGCGGTCCGCTTCGCCATGGCCGAAAAGGGCTTCATGGCGGAACTCGTCGTCGCATACCCCTGGGAACGCGGCGAAACCCTCTCCAGCCTCAACCCCGCCATCCAGACGCCGGTGCTGGAAAACGGCACGCAAACCCTGTGCGACAGCAATGCCATCATCGAATGGCTCGACGAAACGATCGAGCGTCCGCCCCTCGTCGGCGCCGGCGCCACCGAACGTGCCGAAGCCCGTCGGCTGGGCCACTGGTTCGCCCAGCGCTTCTATTCCGAAGTCACCGCCCCATTGCTCGCCGAGCGCTTGTACAAGCGCCTCGTCAGCCGCGAGATGCCCGACGGCATCGCCATCCGCAACGCCAACCGCGCCGCCGAACTCCACCTGCAATATGTCGACGACCTACTGGATGAAAACCGCTGGCTCGCCGGCCCCACCTTCGGCCTCGCAGACCTCCACGCCGCCGCCCAGATCTCGGTCGCAGATTACCTCGGCGGCATCGACTGGCGCGGCCACGGCCAGGCCAAGATCTGGTACTCCGCGCTGAAATCCCGCCCCTCCTTCCGCGCCCTGCTCGCCGACCGGATGGAAGGCATCCGCCCGCCCTCCGACTATGACAAGCTGGACTTCTGACGCTCTAGAGGCCGAAGCCCGCAGGCTCGGCTTCGTAAGCGTCGGAATCGCGCCCGCCGACGCCGCACCCGAAACCGCCCAACGCCTCCACGCCTGGCTCGCCGAAGGCTGCCACGGCCAGATGCTCTGGATGGAATCCCGCGCAGACCAGCGCGCCACCCCCGCCGGCCTCTGGCCAGAGGTCCGCTCGGTCATCGCCCTCGGCCTGCCCTACACCCCCGCCCTCGATCCGGCGCGCAACCTCCCCCACCCCGAACTCGCCACCATCTCGGTCTACGCCCTTGGCCGCGACTACCACGATGTCGTGAAATCCCGCCTGAAGGCGCTCGCCCGCTGGCTGGTCGACCGCTCGGGCGAACAGGTGAAGGTCTTCGTCGACACCGCCCCCGTCATGGAAAAGCCGCTGGCACAGGCCGCCGGCCTCGGCTGGCAGGGCAAGCACACGAACCTCCTCAGCCGCAAGGCCGGCAACTGGCTCTTCCTCGGCGCCATCTACACCACAGCCGATCTCGCCCCGCTCAGAGAACCCGGCACCACTGCCAGCTGCGGCAGCTGTGACCGCTGCATCGCCGCCTGCCCCACCGGCGCCATCGTCGCCCCCTACAAGGTCGATGCCCGCCGCTGCATTTCCTACCTGACCATCGAGCACAAGGGCCCCATCCCCCCCGAATTCCGCGCCCTTCTCGGCAACCGCATCTACGGCTGCGACGACTGCCTCGCCGCCTGCCCCTGGAATTCCCACGCCCGCTATCCCACAGACCCCGCCTTCCACCCCCGCGCCGAGCTCTCCGCCCCCCGCCTCGCGGATCTCCTCGCGCTGGACGACGCCACCTTCCGCCAGATCTTCTCCGGCTCCCCCATCAAGCGCATCGGCCGCGACAGGTTCGTCCGCAACTGCCTCTACGCCGCCGGCAACAGCGGTCTCGCCGCACTCCTCCCCCCGATCCGCGCCCTGCTCGCAGATCCCGATCCAGCCGTGGCCGAAGCCGCCCGCTGGGCAGAGGCTCTGCTGGCCGCCTGAAGCGCCTGCCGAACGTCCAGCGCCCGCGCGGCATCCGCCTCGGGCACGAACAGATGGTCATGATGGTGTGCCGCCACCATGTTGCAGGCGATCCCGGCGTCCGCCAGCGCCCCGGACACCGCCGCCGTCAACCCCACGCCATCCAGCGCCGAGTGCACCGTCAACGTGATCCAGCACATCGGCAATTCGTCACCAGCCTCTGCCGGAACGATCAGGCTCAGCCCTTCAGCCTCACGGAACCAGCCGACTGCATCCTCGGGCAGCGGCATGCCCCCGGCCAGCGTCAGGTATCGGAACCGCCCGGGATTCAGCACCGGCGCCATCCCGGCCAGCATGGCGGCCCGCTCTCGGACAGGCGCGCTCAATCCTCCCCGCTCTGATCAATCTTCTTCACCCGGGCCTGCATATAGGCCCAGACGCCCAGGAACACTGGCACCACCGCAAGCCCGGTCCACAGCTCCGCTTTGCCGCCGATCAAGGGCACCACCCCCTTCAGGATATAGAAGAGCAGCCCAACCGCGTAATAGCTGACGGCCATCACCGACAGCCCTTCCACCAGCTTCTGCAGCCGCACCTGCCGGGCCGATGTCCGGTTCATCGATTGCAGCAGCGCCACATTCTGCTCCTCGACCGACATCTCCACCCGCGTGCGCAGCAGCGACGTCGCCCGCTCGATCCGCACTGACAAGGTCTCCAGCCGGCTGACGAAACTCGCGCAGGTCCGCGCCGCCGGCAGCAGCCGCCGCTCGGTGAATTCCTCCAGCGTGATGGTGCCCTCCACCGACGTGCAGGTCAGCTGCGCCAGCCGGTCGGTCGCGATCGAGGTATAGGCCGCCGTCGCACTCATCCGATAGGCTGTCGCCGCGGTCAGCGACGTCACCTTGGAGGCCAGCGCCGACAGCTCGTCCAGCAGCGCCCGATCGCCCTCGCCCCGCGCCATCCGCTCGGCGATGTCCACAACCGCCCCCTCGGCCTCGGCGACCTCGGCGGCCTTCTCCTGCGCCATCGGCAGGCCCAGCAGCGCCATGTTCCGGTAATTGCCCAGCTCCTGCACCTTCTGCACCAGCCGGGCGAGGTCCATCGGCAACACGCCATTGGCCGCCACCAGCAGCCGGCCGAACCCGTCGCCATGCAGCAAAAAGTCCGACCAGATGCGAACCTTGCCGATGTCGCAGCACACCAGGTCGGTCTCGGAAAAACCCACCTCCCGCGCAATTTCCTCAGCTTCGGCGATCGTCTCCACAATGCCCACCCGCACCGCACGCAGCACCCCGCCGGGCGCCTCCGTCAGCCAGCCCATCGCCGCCTGGTCGTCCTGCAGCTCGGCAAACACGTCGCTTGCGCGCCGGCGCGGGAAGATCACGGTGGATGTCGTTGCCTCGCTGTGCCGCTCCCACACATATTCGATGCCGCCCGGCGCCGTGCCGGATATGTGCCGCGCGCTCAGCTGCGCTTCGGGCCGCGTCACGCCCGGCATGGCCGCGGCATGCGCCCGCTCCCGGCCATGGTCCTCGGACCCGATGATGCGGATCACCTGCACCATCTGGCAGGGGGCAACCAACGCCGGCATGCGGCGCATGTGCATCTCGGACACGACGCGGGCACGCAGGGGATGGTTCTTGAGCGGCATACCGCTCCCTTGCCCATGGGCCTCGCGCTGGCAAGCCCTGCAGCCGGGAAGCAGGTTCAGATCGGCAGGTCGTTGTTCACCGCCCGGTTGTAGCGCTTCTCGTCGGGGCCCTTGGGGTTCCCGAACGACTGCAGCATCAGCACCACCGCATGGCCCCGCACCTGGTCCACGTGGAACAGCGTGCTCGCCGCCCCGCCCCAGCCCCAGGTGCCGACCGGGTAGGTGCCGGGGTCAAGCTTCGTCCGGTCCGACAGGATCGCCCGCCCGCCCGCACCATTGCCGTCGAACTTGTAGAAGGTCACGCCCTTCTCCATCAGGTTCGACATCGCCAGCCGCGCAACCTGCCGTAGCAGCAGCACCTTCCCCTCGAACATCCCTTCGTTCAGCATCATCTGTGCAAAGCGGGCATAATCGTCCGCGCTCGAAACCAGCCCCGCGCCCCCGGCCAGCATCGTCGGCCGGGTGGCAAGCTCCGTCTTCTGCGGCCCATCGATCAGCGTCGGTTTCGGCAGCGGTTTGCCCGTCCGCGGGTCGCCCCAGGCATAAAGGCCCGACAATCGCACCTGCTGGACGGGCGACACACTGAAGGCCGTGTCGTTCATCCCAAGCGGGCCGAACAGCTGGTCCTGGAACACCCGGTCCAGCGTCTTCCCCGTCAACCGCTCCAGCAACGCGCCGGCAACATCAAGCCCGATCGAGTAACGCCACTTGCTGCCCGGCTCATAATGCAGCGGCAAGGTCGCCAGCCGCTCCATATAGGTCCTGAGGTCGGGCGCGGGCGCGTCTCCGGGACCCACCAGTGTGCCCGCCGCCATCGGCTGAAGCCCCAGGCGGCGATATTCCTTCTCCAGCGGGCCATTGCCCGCGATCGTATAGCTGAACCCCGCCGTATGGGTCAGCAGGTGCCTGACCAGGATCGGCTTCTCCGCCGGACGGCTCTCCAGCCCCTTCTCCGGGTCCACCAGCACCCGCATCTGCCGGAACTCGGGCATCACCTCGGCCACGGGCGTGTCGATGGTCAGCCTGCCCGCCGCCACCTGCTGCATCACCGCAATCCCCGTGATCGGCTTGGTCATCGAAAAGATGCGCCACAGCGTCCCCGTTGGCGAAACCGGCGCCCCGCCCTCAAACAGCGAGCGGCCCGCCGTCAGCCAGACAGGCTTGAAGCGCCCCGGTCGAAGGATACCCACGACAGCGCCCGGCACCAGGCCCTCCGCCACATAGTCATCGATCAGCGCCTGCAGCGCCATGTAGCGTTCGCTGGCCTTGCCCAGCGCCGGCCCGGCGGCCGCCGCAGCCGCCGCCGCCGCAAACCCCTGCAGCAATCCGCGCCGCCCCAGCATCACTATGCTGCCCGTGTGGTCCTGCCCCCGGAATCCCTGGTCCATAATTGCAATATCTCCTCGAGTTCCCCGAACAACGGCTGCACCGTCGCCAGCCGGGGTTTCTCCGCTGCCAGGATCACCCCGAACAGCAGGCGCTTCCAGTGCATCGTGTCAACCGATGCTTCCGGCACGGCGCTCGCCACGATGTCGACCAGCCGGTCCGCCGCGTGCAGCCTCCCCCACAGATAGTCATTCTCGCGATAGGCCCGGCTGAAGAAGGCGGCAAAGGCGTTCAGCTGCCAGCCCTTCAGCGTCGCCCGCGCGCCCCCTTTCTTCAGCGCAACCGCATCGTCCGGCGAAATCCGGTCCACCTTCAGCTCCTCGAAGCTGTCGGCGGTTTCCTCGTGCATCATCGGCAGGATCGCGATGTCATAGAAAGGGAAACCCAGCCAGGCCCGGATCAGCTGGCGCCGCGAGTCCCGGCTGAACCCGGGGTTCATCACCGCCTCCACCAGGACCCTGTCGGCATCGCGGTCCAGTGCCGACAGCCCCAGCGTGCCCGCCAGCGTGTCGATCGCAAGCCCGGCGACCACCAGCCGCGTCTCCCGCGACTGTGCCGTCAGCACCGCCCGCGCGGCAGCCGCCAGCGTCGGAATGTCCGGCGGGTCTGCCGGCGCCCGCCGCGCGACGAATGGCGCGGTCACCACATGCAGCGCCGCCTTCAGGGATTCCGCACTATGCCGCTCGGCCACGCTCTCGCTGTTCTCGATCTCGCCCGAAAGCCGCCGGATGAAGAAGCGCAGCCGCCGCACGCGAAAGCCGATGTCCAGCTGCTTCAGCAGCCACACATAGCCGCTGGTGTCGGCATGCGATCCCGTGGATTCCTCATGCGCAAAGGCTCCCCGGCTCTCCGCCGCTTCCTCCAGCGCCACGCGCAGCTTCGCGGCGTCCGCCGGCCCCAGCTCGGCCGACCGCGCCAGGATGCTCGCCGCCTCGTCCAGCACGGTGCGCACCTTCAGCTGCGCGTAGGCCGCAAAGGCAAAACCCGCCTCGCGTGCCGCGACCGACTGGATGCGGCTGCGCGCCTTCGACAACCGCTCGGGCGTCACCGCCAGCAGGAAAAAACGCTGCCCCACGGCCCGCAGGATCGCCTCGTCCACCGCAGGCGTCATAGCGTCCGTCACGCTCTTCAGCCGCCGGATCTTCGCCGATACCGCATTGATCCGCTCCAGGCTGTCGCTGATCGGCTGCTCGCGCGGAATGTCGGCCAGCGCCCGGAACATGGTCGTGAAGAACCCCGGCTCGCGGCGCGCCAGCGTGTCGGTCGCATCCCCCATCCCCGGCTTGGGGTCGATATAGACGAACCGCCGGTCCACCTCCCGGTGCGCCGGCCGCAGCCGGATCGCGTTGATCGCCGGCCCAAACGGCGCGTTGTTCAGCACGCTGCCGTCGATCAGCATCACGTCCTCGGGCGGGCGGTCGCTCGCAAGCTGGCTGTCCACAAAGCCCTGCCGTCCCGGCCAGGGCTCGCCCCGCGCCGCCATCCGCCGGTCCACCTCGCCGAGGCTCGCCGCCGGACAGGCGCCCGGAAAGCTCGATGTCGCCCGCGCCGCCAGCAGCACCTCGGGCCGCG
>JBKDAC010000432.1:0-1030 GCA_046316515.1 Sandaracinobacter sp.
AACAGCCCCTCGGCCTCCAGCCGGCGGCGCCGCTCCTCGATCTGCTTCAGAAGCGCGCCGACGCCCGCCACCTCCAGCCGATCGACGATCAGCTGATATTTCGAGGTCTTGGGATAGCCTGAAATCTTGCCCGTCGCGATCACCTCAAGCCCGTCTTCCGGGCGAAACGCCAGCCGCTGCAGATTGCCCTTCCACATCACGCTGGCGATCGCGGCATCGGCATCCTTCAGGTCGAAATAGCCATGCCCCGACGAATAGGCCTTGAAGCCCGATATCTCGCCGCGCACGCGCACCAACCCGAAGGAATCTTCCAGCGTCCGGCGCACGCTCTGCGCCAGCTCGGAAACAGAGTATTCTGGAACATTGGGGGCGGTCGCCATGCGACCCAGATAGTCGGTCCCGCCCGCGCACGCAAAGCCGGGTGGCGGTGGCGGCAACGGGCCGCTATGCGAAGCCCCCATGCCAGAGACGATCGACATTCTCCTGCTGGGCTCCGGTGGCCGCGAACATGCGATGGCCTGGAAACTGGCCCAGTCCCGCCTGTGCCGCCGCCTGCTGGCGGCACCCGGCAACCCGGGAATCGGCGCCCACGCCACCCTCGTCCCAGACCTCGACATCACCGACGGCGCAGCTGTCGTCGCCTTCGCAGCAGCACAGGGGATCGGCCTCGTGGTCGTCGGCCCCGAAGCCCCGCTCGCAGCAGGTGTCGCCGACGCGCTGCGGGCAGCCGGTATCCCCGTCTTCGGCCCCAGCGCCGCTGCCGCCCGGCTGGAGGCCAGCAAGACCTTCACCAAGCAACTCTGCGACGAAGCGCACATCCCGACCGCCCGCTATCGCCGCTTCGATGCGCTGGACGCGGCCCTGGCATATGCCGCCGCACACCCGCTCCCCGTCGTCGTAAAGGCCGATGGCCTTGCTGCGGGCAAGGGCGTCACGGTCGCTGCCACCCATGCCGATGCAGACGCCGCCCTTCGCGACCTCTTCGCCACACCCGGCGCCGAAGTGGTAATCGAGTAATGCATGGTCGTCG
>JBKDAC010000433.1:0-1094 GCA_046316515.1 Sandaracinobacter sp.
CGCCATCGAGGCCCGCATCCAGAGCTGGGTGATCGAGGCGCCGGGCTGCCAGGCGCTGACGCTGGAGAGCGGAGGCGAGAGGGCGCTCTTCGTCGGCGACGTGCTGCATCACCCGCTGCAGATCCTGAACCCTGGCTGGAACAGCATCTTCTGCGAGAATGCCGAGCAGGCCCGCGCGGCCCGTCGCCACGTGCTGGCGCGCGCGGTCGACGAGGATGCCGTGCTGGTTCCTGCGCATTTTGCCGGCGCGCACGTTGTCCGGGTCCGTCGTGACGGCGCGGGGTTCCGGCCAGTACCCGCCTTTTCCTGATCGTCTTTTCCTGACCTCCTGCCTGTGGATGCTCCGACCATAATGACCGACACCGATCTTTCCGCCCTGGCCGCCGATCCTCACAGGCTGCGCGAGGCGCTGGCCTGTGCCGACCCTGCGACCCTGATGCTTGTGCTGGTGACCCTGACGGGCGACCATAGCTGGCTGGACCGGGCCCGGCCGCACATCAGCGGTCCATCCAGCTATCAGGAAACCATGCCCGACGACTTGCGGGCGGAGATCCGCTCGTCGCTGTTCGATGTGCTGATGGATTATGCGCGCAACCCGCGCCCGCTCCCGCCCATTCCCGGTGGCCAATTGCTGATCGACATGCTGGAGACGGCGGCGGGATCGCCGGTTGGCGAGGACTATGTGGCCATGATGCAGGAGGACCTGCAGCCGGCCGACATTGACCCGCGCGGCATGGTGTGGCGCAAGCGCCCGCCGCAGGCCAAGCTGGATGCCTTTCACGTGGTGATCATCGGGGCCGGCGTGTCGGGGATGTGCGCGGCCATCCGGCTGCAGCAGGCCGGCATCCCCTTCACCATCCTCGAGAAGAACGAGACCGTCAGCGGCACCTGGTTCGAGAACAGCTATCCAGGGTGCGGCGTCGACACACCCAACCATTTCTATTCCTACTCGTTCGAGCCCAACCATGGCTGGTCGCACTTCTTTGCCAAGCGCGACGAACTGTGGCGCTATTTCGAGGGGGTTGCCGACAAGCATGACCTTCGGCGGCGGACGCAGTTCAACACCGAGGTGACGGCCTGCACCTTCGACGAAA
>JBKDAC010000434.1:0-6291 GCA_046316515.1 Sandaracinobacter sp.
TTCCTCGCCCTGCTTGATGACGAACGCCTTCTGCGCGTCCGTAAACTTCGATGCCTTCATGCCACGACCCCTTGCCCAGCCAAGGAAAACTGAGGCCAAAAACTCTAGCTCAAAACGATCCAGTTTTCAGGGGACAGAGCAGCAGCGGCGCCGTTGCCCGGGTTTCAACGCCTGCACGGGGCGGACTGACTTCGAAATCAGCCTGATCACGCTGATGCGTCAGTTGGAGAGGTGCATCGCGACCGACGTTAGCCTTGGCTCAGGTCGTGGTTGATGTTGACTTCGTATGCAATCTCCGGAATTGTGACGTTGCCCCAGAAGGTTTGAGAAAGACCCGGGTGGCCAGATGAACCAGACGAAAGGGGACCTTCATGCGCGCTTCGTTCCTGCTTGCTTCCAGCCTGCTGACGCTGCTGGCCCAGCCTGTACTTGCCCAGACGACCGATGGGGCTGCCGCGGACGAGGGCCTTGCCGACATCGTTGTGACGGCGCAGCGCAAGGCGGAAAACCTGCAGGACGTGCCGCTGGCGGTGACAGCGCTGGATGCGAACACGCTGGCGCGCAACGATGTGCGCGACCTGGCGCGGGTGGAAATTCTGACGCCAGGCTTCACCTTCGGCCGTTCAGGCAGCGATGCGCGGCCGGCAATCCGGGGCGTGCGCACCGAGAATGTGGGAGTGTCAGGCGACACCACGATCGGTTTCTTCGTTGACAACGTATACCGCAGCCGCGCCCCCATGGCGAACGAGCCCTTCGTCGACGTGGAGCGTGTGGAAGTGCAGCGTGGGCCGCAGGGCACGCTCTATGGCCGCAACACCTTCGGCGGCAACATCGCGATCAGCACCAATGCCCCCACGGACACGTTCGAGGCCGGCGGCAGCTTTACCTATGGCAGCTATGACCGGCGGGCGCTGGACGCCTATGTGAACGTCCCAATCGTCGATGGTGTGGCGCTTCGTGTGGCGGGCCTGCGCGAGAAGATGGACGGTTATGTCGAGGGCGTGGACAGGGCGCGCGACATCTTCAATCGCGACACGACCTATATTCGCGGCGCGCTGGCATTGAACCCGGTCGAGGGCTTCGACGTAACGCTGCGCTATACGCATTGGCGCGAGAAGGGCACCGGCGCGGGTGCGTTCGGCTATCGTGTGGGCGGCATCTTCGTGAACCCCACGACGGGCCGGTTCGACATTAACGGCCAGCCTTTTGCGCTGCGCTATGATGTTCCGCGCAACGGCACCCCGCTTGTCGACGGCATCCCGATCGATCCTCGCAAGCTCTTCTATCCGGGCGACACGGTTCTGGAGCAGGACCAGCAGCAAAGCGTGTTCAGCGCCAACATCAGTTTCGATGTCGGCCCGTTCGTCTTCCGCTCAATCACCGGCTATGTCGACTATGAGGTGTTCCGCAACGCCGACAACGACTTTTCCACGCGCCTGGGCGCGGTGGATGCCCAGGAGGACAAGCTGAATGTGCTGAGCCAGGAGCTGCAGTTCGCCTCGAGCGATCCGTCGGCGCGGCTGCAGTGGATCGCCGGCTATTTCTATTTCCGCGAGAATGTGGAGCGGTCGATCTTCTCGAGCTGCCCGACGGCTGCGCGTAACACGCCGGGCTGCGCCTTTGCAGCCGGCCTGCCGACGACGGAATCCAACGCCGTGTTCGGCGAGGCTTCGTACTGGATCATCCCCGACACGTTCCGGATCACCGGTGGTATCCGTTACACGAACGATGAAAAGACCGTTCGGCGGGCGACGGCGCTCACCAACGAAGACCAGCGGCTTGTGAGTGTGACGCCGACGGGGCAGCAGTTCGATTTCAGCTTCGACCGGACGACCTGGCGGATCAATGCCGAGTATCGGCTGGCCGAGCAGAACATGCTCTATGCCAATGTTTCGACCGGGTTCCGTTCGGGCGGCTTCAATGCAGGCTTCTTCACCAACCCGCTGCTGCCCGGCGCCTTCGGGCCGGAGACGGTGACGGCTTATGAAATCGGCTCGAAGAACCGCTTCATGGACAACCGGGTTCAGCTGAACCTTTCGGCCTATCGCAACGAGTTCCGCGACCTGCAGGTGCAGAACCAGTTCCTTGTGGTCAACCCGGCGACCGGCGCGACGACGACGGCCTCCATCATCCTGAATGCAGCCAGCGCCTACAGCCAGGGGATCGAGGCCGAGCTGCAGGCCCAGCCGGTGCCGGCGCTGAACATCGCCATGTCGGGCACGCTGATGAGGGCCCGGTATCGCGACTATGCGAATGTGCCGGCGCCGGCCAACTACACGGGCCTGCTGGACTATAGCGGGAACCACATCCCCTATTCGCCCGACTGGAAGCTGACCGGCCTCGTCAGCTATGATTTCGACCTGGACGGTGCTGGCACGCTGAGCCCGCAGGCGACGCTCGTGTGGTCGGACGGCTTCTACCTGACCGACACCAACACTGTGCTCGACCGGCAGGACAGCTTCGCGAAGCTCGACCTCAGGCTGGCCTGGAGCTCGGCCGATGACCGGTTCGGCTTTGACCTGTTCGTGAACAATGTCACCGACGTGATTACGATGCAGCGCGCCACCTTCGGTTCGCGCGGCCTGAATCAGAGCTTCGATGCGCCGCGGATGTATGGCCTGCGCGCCCGCGCGCGCTTCTGACCTGGGCGGGGCCGCCCCTGCGGGCGGCCCCTCAATCTGCCGAGGACCGTCATGACCAGACTCGCCACCACCCATGTCGGTTCCCTGCCGCGTTCTGCCGATGTGACCGAGTTGATCTTCGCGGCCGAGCGGGGCGAGGCGGTAGATGCTGCCCGCTTCGATGCGGTGGTGGGCGAAGCCGTGACCGATGCCGTGCGGCGGCAGGTGGCGGCGGGCATTTCAATCGTCTCGGACGGGGAAATGGCCAAGATCAGCTATGCGACCTACATCAAGGACCGCATCACCGGCTTCGATGGCGACAGCCCGCGCACGCCGCCCGCTGACCTGGAGGCCTTTCCGGGCTTCCTGAAGCGGCAGGCATCCGGCGGCGGCACGCCGACCTATCGGCGGCCGCGCTGCGTGGGGCCGGTGGCGCCGAAGACGCTGGCGCCGCTGGACGAGGACATTGGCCGCTTTCGCGCGGCGCTGGACGCCTGCCCGCCGGTGGACGGGGCCTTTCTGAACGCGGCCTCACCCGGTGTGATCGCGCTGTTCCAGCCCAACGACCATTATCCCGACGACAACAGCTATCTGGAAGCGCTCGCAGAGGCGATGCGCCCTGAATATGAGGCGATTGTGGCGGCAGGCTTCATCCTGCAGCTGGACAGCCCCGACCTGGGGCTGGGCCGGCACATGATGTACAAGGACCGAAGCGACGCGGACTATCAGCTGCGCATCGGCCGGCATGTGGACGTGCTGAACCACGCGCTCAGGAATGTGCCGGCGGACCGGGTGCGCATGCATGTGTGCTGGGGCAATTACGAGGGCCCGCACCATTGCGACGTCGAGATGGGCGTGATCCTGCCGACCCTGATGTACGCCAAGCCGCAGGGCCTCTTGTTCGAGACGGCCAATCCGCGCCATGCGCATGACTGGAACTGGTTCCAGGAGATGCGCGACGTCATTCCGCAAGACAAGGTGCTGATCCCCGGCGTGATCGACAGCACGACCAACTTCATCGAGCACCCGCGCGTGGTTGCCGAGCGGATCGAGCGTTACACGAACCTGTTCGGGCGCGAGCGGGTGATAGCGGGCACGGACTGCGGCTTTTCCACCTTCGCCGGCTTTGGCGCGGTGGACCCGGACATTGTCTGGGCCAAGCTGAAGACGCTTGCCGAGGGCGCGGAGTTGGCCGGCAAGCCGTTCCGGGCGGTCGCTTGACGGCGTTCCGCAGCCGGCTGCGGGCCTGCGAGACGCTGGCGGGCACCTGGGTGAAGACACCCCACCCCCATGTGGTGGAGGTGCTGGCGCTGAGCCCGCTGGACTGCCTGGTGCTCGATGCCGAACATGCCCCGTTCGACCGGACGAACCTCGACCTGTGCCTGATGGCGGCGCGGGCCGGGGGGAAACCGGTGCTCGTGCGGCCGGCCTCGGCCGAACACAGCCACATCCTGAACGCGCTGGATTGCGGGGCGGACGGGGTCGTGCTGCCCCACATCCGCTCTGTCGCCGAGGCCAAGGAGGCGGTGCGCGCCTGCCATTTCCGGCCCGGCGGGCGGGGCTATGCCGGCGCGAGCCGGGCGGCAGGCTATGGCACGCTGGGAATGGCTGCGACCCGCGCGAAGGCCGACGGCGTGATCGTGATCGCGCAGATCGAAGATGTGGAGGGCGTGGAGGCCGTGGAGGCGATTGCCGCCGTGCCGGGGATCGACTGCCTGTTCATCGGGCGCGCGGACCTGACCATTTCCTATGGCGCCGAAACGCCGGATGATCCGCGGGTGGTGGCGGCCGTGAGCCGGATCGTGGCGGCGGGCCGCGCGACTGGCGTGGCGACGGGCATGTTCCTGCCGCGCATCGAGGATGTGCCCCAGTGGCGCGAGGCTGGTGCGAGCCTGTTTCTGTTGCAGTCCGACCAGGATTTCCTGCGCGCGGGCGCGGACGCCCTGGCGGCGCGGATCCGGGGCTAGAGCCGGTAGAAGCGCCGGGCTGTTTCGGCGAACACCGCTGGGCGGTCGCTCGCCGGCACAGGGGCCATCGCCTCGGCAAGGAGTGCGCCCCAGGGGCGGTAGAGCGCATCGACAGGCACATTGCTGCCCCACATAGAGCGGCTTGGGCCGAAGTTGGCGAGCACGCCTTCTACAAGAGTGGCGCTGTTGCCCATCGGGCAGAGCATTCCGAGGCCGGAGATTTTCGCGACGGCGTTCGGCAGGCGGGCGAAGGCCGCGAGCCCGGAACGCCATTGCGCCATGGCAGGGGCGCTGTCGTCCCACGGGCTGCCGCAGTGGCACAGCGCGACGGCGAGGTTAGCCACGCAGGCAAACAGGTCTGCCGCTTCGGCGAGAAGCGGGGCGGTGAGTTGCAGATCGAAGGACAGGCCCCGGGCGGCCAGCGTTGCCAGCCCGCAGGCGAAAGCGGGATTGCGCAGCAGGGCGCCGGCGTCGGCCCCGTCCTCGGCCGGGTGGCGGGCGACGATCTGGCGGATGCCGCGCAGCCGCCCACCTGCGGCCTGCTCCAGCGCATCGAGTTCGGCAGCGAGGGTGGGGGAAGTGAGGTCTGCGGCGGCAACGATCGCCATCGGCCAGTCGTGGGCGTCGGCGTGGGCGGCAAGCCAGGCGGCCTCTGCCAGCGGGCCTGCCGCGCCGACCTGGATGTGCACGGAGGCCGTAACTTCGGCGTCGCCATGATCGACGCGGAAATCCGGCAGCTCGTAGTCCTGAGCGATAGGGGCGGGATCGCCGAAGAAACGGCGCTTGCCCTCCATCAGCCAGGGGTAGTGGACGGCCGAAAGTTTCCACAGATGGTGGTGCGCATCCACGATCATCGGCTGGTCAGTCGGGGTGGAAGGGGCGGTGGGCGGTGGCCGCGAGGGCGAGGCTGTCGAAGCGGAGCGGTTCACTGCCGGCCATGTCCCACGCGCCGCCGACGACCTTGCTTGCGGCCAAGCTGACGCGCCGGCCGTTCACATGTCCCGTCAGGCGCAGCAGGTGTAGCGCGCCTTCGCCGGTGGCGAGCGTGGCTTCGGGCAGCAGGTGGGCATCGGGCATCTGCGCGAGGAGGTGGCGGACCTGCTGGCGCAGCATTTCGCTTTCCATCGGGCGGCGGGCGTTGAAATCGGCAACCCAGCCGCTGCCTGCCGGATCGGTGCCGAGCTGGCCGAGGCCGCTGCCGAGCTCGCCGAGCGGGCGGTGGCAGGGGCTTGCAGCGCCCCTCTTGCGGGCGGCTTCCGCAAGGTCGTGCCCGGCCGGGCGGAGGATTTCCGACCAGTCGGCGATTGCGCAGAGCTCGACGGCGAGGCGGCCTTCGAGCCGGGCCCAGAGGCGCAGGTGCAGGCTTGCCGAGAGGGGCGGCCCAGCGAACGGGCCGGCGGCGGGGGCCGATGTGGCGTTGCCCTCGATCCGGCAGTCGACCGCGACGAGGCCGGGGCCATCAATTTGCGGCAGCATGTGCAGCCTGGGCGAATCGAAGGCGGCGGCGAGGCTGTTGAGCCAGCCGAGGATCGCGGCGCGGCCGGCGAACCGGGTGAGGCCGTCCTCCAGCCGGGCGCGCTGCAGCAGATGGGCACCGAAAGCGGCGAGATCGCCATTCTCGATCGCGGCGCGAAAGGCGTCGGCGAAACTGGTCATGGCTGTATGCCTGCCAGCTGGCGGAGAAGTGCGATCTCGTCGAACAC